>CAZPNH010000023.1:0-11207 GCA_964587635.1 uncultured Bordetella sp. | reverse complement strand
TGATAGGTGCGCTCGCCCGCGTTCCAGTAGCCGAGCAGCAGGTTCATGTCCATGAACCAGCTGCGGATCTTGTCCTTGCGCGCCTTGACGCGCTCGACCACGCGCTCGGAGAAGGACACCGGCGACAGGCCGGGCGTGCAGGAGAGGCATTTCTGGCTGGCCGAGTAGATCGCGTCGATTTCCCACTCGTCCACCCGCACCGGCGTGCCGGCCAGCGAGGTGACGGCATCCACGATGACCAGCGCGCCGTATTTGTGCGCGATCTGCGTGAGCAGCCTGGCGTCGGACTGCGCGCCGGTGGAGGTCTCCGCGTGCACGAAGGCGACGACTTTCGCGTCCTTGTTCTTCTTCAGCGCGTCTTCCAGCTTCTGCGGGTCGACCGGCTCGCCCCACTTGTCCTCGATGAGGACCGGCACGCCGCCGCAGCGGATCACGTTCTCCAGCATGCGGCCGCCGAACACGCCGTTCTGGCACACGATCACCTTGTCGCCGGGCGCCACCATGTTGACAAAGCAGAACTCCATGCCGACCGAGCCCGGGCCCGAAATCGGGAAGGTGAGCGCGTTCTTGGTCTGGTAGACGTAGCGCAGCAGCGACTTCAACTCTTCCATCATCTCGACGAACACCGGGTCGAGATAGCCGATGGCCGGCTGGCTCATGGTGGTGAGCACGCGCGGGTGGATTTCCGTCGGGCCCGGGCCCATCAGCGTGCGCTGCGGCGGGTGGAAGGAATGGATGCGCTTCGAGGGGGCAAACTGGGTCATGGGATCGTTCTCCGACATTCCAAAAGGCGCATCGTCCGGGCGCGATTTCACGCGCACCGGGTTCTTGGCGCTGGCTTCGTTGATCACCTCTTCCGAGCTGATGCGGCCCCGGGTGACGCGCTCGACTTCGCCCGCCCAACGCGCGGGAACGTAGCCGGTCTTCACCCAGTTGTGCACCACAGCCCGGTCGAGCTGGAACGCGCGCGCCACGCCGGCCTGGCTGCCGAACAGTTCGACCAGTCGCAACGCGCAGTTCATGCTTGAATTCTAGTATGTCAAACTGAATTTGACAAGTCTGAACCTACGGTACCATCCGCACTATGGCCCCGCATTCCTCCGCCGCCTCCCGCACCGCCCTCACCGTCACGCTTGCCGCGGCCGCGTTCCTGATGGTGACGATGGGCGTGCGCCAGTCGTTCGGCCTGTTCATCTCGCCGCTCAACTCCTCGACCGGCCTCGGCATCGCCGCCATCAGCTTCGCGCTGGCGATCGGGCAGTTCACCTGGGGCGCGATCCAGCCGGTGGCCGGCGCGCTCGCCGACCGCCACGGACCCGGCAAGGTGCTCGTCGCCGGCGCGCTGCTGCTCGCCGCCGGCATGGCGCTCACGCCGTTCATGGGCTCGAGCTTCGGCCTCATCGTCTCGCTCGGCCTGCTCGCCTCGATCGGCTCGGGCCTGGGCAGCTTCTCGGTGCTGATCGGCGCGGCGTCCCAGCGCCTGCCCGCCGAGTCGCGCGGCAAGGCCGCGGGCGTGGTCAACGCGGGCGGCTCGATGGGGCAGTTCGTGTTCGCGCCGATCGCGCAGGCGCTGATCCAGGCGATCGGCTGGATGGCCGCGCTCTGGACGATGGCGGCGATGGCGCTCGCCGCGCTGCCGCTGGTGCGCACGGTGGCGGCGCCGAACGCCGCCGCGCCCGCGCGCGCGGCGGGCGAGTCTCCGTGGCGCGCCCTGCGCCACGCGCTCAAGGACAACAGCTACATCCTGCTCAACCTCGGCTTCTTTACCTGCGGCTTCCACATCGCCTTCCTGGTGACGCACCTGCCGCAGGAAGTGAACCTCTGCGGCCTGCCGCCGACGGTGGCCAGCTGGTCGCTCGCCATCATCGGCCTGGCCAACATCGCGGGCAGCCTCGGCGCCGGCCACGCGACCGCGCTCGTGCGCAGCAAATATATCCTCGCGTGGATGTACGGCTCGCGCGCGGTGCTGATCGCGGTCTACCTCGCCGCGCCGAAGACCGCGCTCACCTTCTACCTTTTCGCGGCCGGCCTGGGCGCGACCTGGCTCGCGACCGTCCCGCCCACGGCGTCCATCGTGGGCAAGCTGTTCGGCATCCGTTTCCTGGCGACGCTGTTCGGCATGACGCTGCTGTCGCATCAGATTGGCGGCTTCCTCGGCGCCTGGCTGGGCGGCCTCGCCTTCGAGCGCTCCGGCAACTACCTGTGGATGTGGTACGCCGACATGGCGCTCTCCGCCGCCGCCGCGCTGGTCAACCTGCCGATCAAGGAACCGCGGATCGCGCCGGTCCAAGCCGCCCCAGCATAGGCAGCTTGAGCGCCGGATCAAAAGGATTGACCCCGAACGTCAGGCCGAGCAGGTTCACTTCCAGTCCTTCCACGCCGCTGGCGGTAAGCGCGAACAATCCGCCCAGCGAGAACTGCAGGCCCTTGCCGCTGGGCGCCGCGCCGACGATGGCCGCGCCCAGGTAATCTTTGCCGATCGCGGTTGGCGGCAGATCCACCTGCAGTTCGGGCACGGCGCGCGTGATCCACGCGGTGAAGGTGTTGGAATTCGGTCCCGGCCAGGCGTGGTACTCGTTGGCGTAGGGATAGGCGCGCGCCGCGGCATCGATGCGCGGGATCAGCTTCTCCGCTTCCGCGCCGCGCTTGTCCGAGTACAGCTCCGGAACGCTGCCGTACCAGCGCGCATCCGGGGCCCTGCTGTGTATGAACACCGCGGAATTGTCGCCGCGCAGGCGCCAGCCGATGACTTCGTACACAGTGTAGGCGGACGCGTTCGCCGGCTTCACGGCGACCCAGGTGTGCACGCCGAAGGCGCCGCGCCAGCCCCAGGTGCGCGCGCCGTAGACCTGGACGACGGCTTCCGGCGTGGCCGCCGGATTGGGCGCGAGGCCGACCGGCTCCTGGCTGGCGGTGCGCCAGTCCTGGCTGCCCGCGCTTTTCGCGATGAAGGCCAGGGCGAGCCCTGTCAAAAGCGTGAATACCGTCCAGCGCCGAAACATGCTATTCGACGAATAGCGGCTCGCCGAGTTCCCTGAAGTTCACTACGCTGACCGGAGTGCGGTCGGCATTGGCGTCCGGCTTCAAGCCGGCAAAATCGAACAGCTTGCGGTCCAGCAGCTGCGAGGGCCTGATGTCGGTGAGCGCGCGCCGGATGGATTCGATGCGCCCCGGGAACTGCTGCTCCCACTCGCGCATCATGCGGCCCACCACCTGCCGCTGCAGGTTCACCTGCGAGCCGCACAAGGTGCACGGAATGATCGGAAAAGCTTTCGCTTCGGCATAGGCGGCGAGGTCTTCCTCGGCGACGTAGGCGAGCGGGCGGATGACGATGTGCCTGCCGTCGTCGGAGCGCAGCTTGGCCGGCATCGCCTTCAGCTTGCCGGCGTAGAACAGGTTGAGGAAGAACGTCGCCAGCACGTCGTCGCGGTGGTGGCCGAGAGCAATTTTGGTGGCGCCCAGTTCGCCCGCTACGCGGTAGAGCACGCCGCGGCGCAGCCGCGAGCACAGCCCGCACATGGTCTTGCCCTCGGGGATGACGCGCTTGACGATGGAATAGGTGTCCTGCTCGATGATCTTGAACGGCACGCCGAGCGAGGAAAGATAGTCGGGCAGCACGCGTTCCGGGAAGCCGGGCTGCTTCTGGTCGAGGTTGATAGCGATCAGCTCGAACTTCACCGGCGCCTTGCTCTGCAAATGCATCAAGGCATCCAGCATGCCGTAACTGTCCTTGCCGCCCGAGAGGCAGACCATCACGCGGTCGCCCTCCTCGATCAAGTTGAAATCGGCAATGGCTTCGCCCACCTGCCGGCGGATGCGCTTGGCGAGTTTGTTGGTTTCGAATTCCTGTTTGCGTGAATCGCTCATAGATATACCGATCGGCCGCCATCCACCGCCAGGATCTGGCCTGTGACAAAGGGCGCCGTCGCGAGGAAGTGTACCGCCCGCGCGATTTCTTCGGGCGAACCGAGGCGCGCGAGCGGCGTGCCGGCGAGGATGCGCGCGCGCTCGGTCGGCTCGAACTGGCCGTCCTCGGGCCAGGCGATGGCGCCCGGCGCCACGGCGTTGACGCGCACTTCGGGCGCGAGCTCGATGGCGAGCGAGCGCGTGAGCGCGACCAGCCCCGCCTTCGCCATGCTGTAGACCAGATAGCCCTTGAGCGGCCGCTCGGCGTGGATGTCGGCGACGTTGACGATGGCGCCGCCGTTCTTCTTCAATTCCGGCGCCGCTTCCTGCGCGATGAACAGCGGCGCGCGCAGGTTCGAGCCCATCAATTCCTCCCAGTGGCCGGCCTCGATGCTGCCGACCGCCGTGGGGTAGAAGGTGGAGGCGTTGTTCACCAGCACGTCCAGCCGCTTGAAATGCGCCAGCGCCCCGTCCACCAGCGCGCGCGGCGCGATGGGCGCCAGCAGGTCCGCCTTCATTTTCACCGCGCTGCCCGCGCGCAGCGCGTTCAGTTCCGTTTCCAGGGCCGCGGCTTCCGCTTCGGCGCCGCGATAATGCAGCACCACGTTGGCGCCGGCCGCGTGCAGGCGGCGCGCGATCGCCGCGCCGATGCGCCGTGCCGCGCCGGTCACGAGTGCGGTTTTTCCCTGCAGGCTGTCGTCCATGTGAGGGCGGAATTCTAGGGTAAATTCAGCGACATGCGCGCCGCAACGCTTCCATCGCCCGATCCGCAGGCGCTCGCCGCCAGCCGCGCGCTGCTCGATCGTATCGGCGAGGAACTGGGCGCAAGCGCGAACTGGATCAGCTTCGCGCGCTACATGGAGCTCGCGCTGTACGAACCGGGCCTGGGCTATTACGCCTCCGGTTCGCGCAAGCTGGGCGCGGGCGGCGATTTCGTCACCGCGCCCGAGCTCTCGCCCCTGTTCGGGCGCACGCTCGCGCGCCAGGTCGCGCAGCTGCTGCAGCCCGGCGAGGCCATATTGGAATTTGGTGCGGGTTCCGGGGCGCTGGCACGAGCGGTGTTGCACGACCTTTCCGTTCCTTACTTCATCCTGGAAACAAGTTCTGAATTGAAGGAAAGGCAAAAGGAAATCCTCGGAACCAGCGTTCAGTGGCTCGACAGGCTGCCCGAGCGCTTCCGCGGCGTGATGATCGCCAACGAAGTGGTGGACGCCATGCCGGTGCACGCGCTCGCGTGGACGCGCGCGGGGATCCTCGAGCGCGGCGTGTGCGCCAACGAAGGGCAGCTTGCCTGGTCTGACCGAGTCGCCGACCGGGCGGTATTCGATGCTGCAAAAAAAATCCCCATCGATATTCCGCCCTCGGGCCGCTACGAGAGCGAACTCGCCTTGTTCGCGCGCGCCTGGATGCGCTCGCTGGGACGTTTCCTCGAACGCGGCGCGATCCTCGTCATCGACTACGGTTTCCCGGCGCGCGAGTATTTCCATGCGCAGCGCTCCATGGGCACGCTCGCCTGCCACTACCGCCACCACGTGCACGGCGATCCGTTCTACCTGCCGGGCCTGCAGGACATCACGGCGCACGTGGATTTCAGCGCCCTGGCGCGCGCCGCCGGGGACGCAGGGCTCGCGCTGCTGGGCTACGCCAACCAGGCGCAGTTCCTCGTCAACTGCGGCATCACCGAGCTGCTCGCCCGGGAAGATCCCGCCGACGCGAAGCGCTACCTGCCGGCGGCATCGGCGGCGCAGAAACTGCTGCACCCCTCCGAGATGGGCGAGCTGTTCAAGGTGCTGGCGGTCGGGCGCGGCGTGGATGCGCCGCTGCTTGGCTTCTCCAGCGGAGACCGTTCGCAAACGCTCTAGTCTGCCGCCGGTTTTTGGCTAGAATTCCCTCCATGCTCTACGACCTCCTGCTGCGCGGCGGCCGCGTCATCGACCCCGCGCAACACATCGACGGCGTGCACGACGTGGCGGTGAAGGACGGCCGCATCGCCGCTGTGCAGCCTTCCATCACGCCTTCGAGCGCCAAGGAAACCGTGGACGTCTCCGGCAAGCTGGTGCTGCCCGGCCTGATCGACACGCACGGCCACGTCTTCGAATACGTCACCGGGCGCTTCGGCCTGGAAGCCGACCTCTGCGGCGTGCGCTCGGGCGTCACCATCATCGTCGACCAGGGCGGGCCGTCGTGCATGACGCTGCCTGCCTTCCGCGAATTCGTCGTCAACCAGAAAAAAACCCGCGTGCTGGCTTTCGAATCCGCCTACCTCGTCGGCGGCATGGAAGGCCATTTCTATCCCAACCTGTACCGCCCCGACTGCGTGGACGTGGACGCGACGGTGAAGAGCGCGCTCGAGAACCGCGACATCGTGAAAGGCATCAAGGCGCACGCCGAACTGGGCGGCTTCGCGCGCTGGGGCATCGAGGTCATCAAGCTCGCCGCGGAAATCGGCAAGAAAACCGGCTTGCCCGTGTACATCCACTTCGGCCAGCTCTGGGGGCTGCCCGAGTCGGGCGCCAACGGCGTGGATCCGGACACCATCCTCGACCAGGTGGTGCCGCTGCTGAAACCCGGCGACATCCTCGCGCATCCGTTCACGCGCCACCCGGGCGGCTTCGTCAACCGCGAAGGCAAGGTGCATCCCATCGTCAAGCAGGCGCTCGCGATGGGCCTCAAGACCGACGTCGGCCACGGCTCGCACTTCAGCTACCGCATGGCGCGCATCGCGCTCGACGCCGGCATCGTGCCGGACACGCTGGGCGCCGACATGCACGGCTACAACACGCGCGTACCCAAGCCGGTGAAGGCGCTTGCCGGTACGCCCGACGAGCATCCGGACAAGGAACACATGTTCTTCGGCCAGACGCGCTTCTCGCTCGTCTCGGCGATGACCTCCATGCTCGCGCTCGGCCTGACCCTCGAGCAGATCGTGCCGATGGTGACCACGCACCCGGCGCAGATGCTCGGCATGGAAAACGAGCTCGGCACGCTGCAGCCCGGCCGCGAAGCGGATGTTTCCATCCTGCACGACGAGCGCGGCAGCTGGACCCTGCAGGACAACGAGAAAACCAAGCTGCGCACCGACCGCATGCTGCGCCCGTATTTCTGCCTGCGTGCGGGCAAGCGCTACGACTCGGACGCCTCCATCCTGCCGCCGCTGGCTGCTGCTGCGTGACACATGAGAAGGATGGCGCCCGCGCCATGGGCGTTGGCGCCCGCCTCCCGCGCAAGGAAGACAAGCGCTTCCTGAAAGGCCAGGGCGAATACGTCGCCAACATCCGCATCAACGGCATGCTCGATGTCGCCTTCGTGCGCTCGCCGATGGCGCATGCGCGGATCAAAGGCATCAGGAAGCTTCCCGGCGTTTTCACCGCCGAGGATCTGAAAGGCGTCCTGCCGATCCGGGCGAATTCCAGCCTCAAGGGCTTCAAATCCTCCGATCAGCCCATCCTCGCCACCGGCAAAGTCCGCCAGGTCGGCGAGCTCGTCGCCATGTGCGTGGCGCCCACGCGCGCCGAAGCGGAAGACCTCGCCGATCGGGTCGAACTTGACCTGGAGGAATTGCCCGCCGTCGTCGACATGCTCGAGGCGCGCACCAGGCCGCCCGCGCTCGTGCACGAGCACTGGGGCGACAACATTTTTCTTGAGTCTTTCGTTGATGATGATTTCTCCGAAGTAAAAAAGACCGCGGCAATAAAAATAAGCAGGAAAATCAAAACAGCTCGCCAGCACATGTCGCCGATGGAAGGCCGCGGCGTGGTCTGCGAATGGAACCGCCGCCTCGACCAGCTCGTCATGTACAGCGCGGCGCAGATGCCGCACATCAACCGCGCCGGCCTCGCCGAATGCCTCGGCATCGACCAGGGCTCGATCCGCGTCATCGCGCCCGACGTGGGCGGCGGCTTCGGCTACAAAGGGATCCTGCTGCCCGAGGAAGTGGCGCTGGCCTGGCTGTGCCGCAAGATCGGTAAACCCGTACGCTGGATCGAAGACCGCCGCGAGCAGCTCTCGGCCAACGCCAACTGCCGCGAGCACCATTACGACATCACGATGTACGCGGACGCCAGGGGAAAGATCCTCGGCCTCGACTGCGAAGCCACGGTGGATTCGGGCGCCTACTCGTCGTACCCCTTCTCCGCCTGCCTCGAAGGCGCGCAGGTGAGCTCCATCCTGCCCGGTCCCTACAAAATGGACCGCTACCGCTGCCGCACCTGGTCCATGGCCACCAACAAGGCGCCGATCCTGCCTTACCGCGGCGTGGCGCGCACCGGCGTGTGCTTCGCGCTCGAGCTGATGGTGGACGCGGTGGCGCGCGAGCTGAAGATGGAGCCGCATGAAGTGCGGCTCCTCAACCTCGTGCAGCCCGGCGAGATGCCCTACACCAACATCACCCACAAGCATTTCGATTCCGGCGACTATCCGGAAGCCGTGCGCCGCGCGGCGAAGATGATCGACGTGGCGAAAATCCGCAAACTTCAAAAAGAAAACAAGCAAGCCAATCGCCGGTTCGGCGTGGGCTTCTCCATTTTCTGCGAGCAGGCCGCGCACGGCACTTCCGTCTACTTCGGCTGGGGCATCCCGATGGTGCCGGGCCACGAGCAGTGCGCCGCGCGCCTCTCGCCCGACGGCGTCCTTGAGCTGCGCATCGGCGCGCATTCGCACGGCCAGGGCATGGAGACCACCATGGCGCAGGTGGCGCACACCGTGCTCGGCGTGGATCCGGAGAACGTGCGCCTGGTGCACGGCGACACCGCGACCACGCCCTACTCCACGGGCACCTGGGGCTCGCGCAGCATGGTGATGTCGGGCGGCGCGGTGGCGGCCGCCTGCGAGGTCATCGGAAATCGAGTGAAAGCGATTGCGGCGAAATTGTTGGAAGTTTCCGTTTTCGATTTAATTCTTGCAGAAGGACATGTAAAAGTAGTTGGAACAGATAAACAGCTGTCCCTCGCCGAGATCGCGCACGTCTGGTACCGCAAGCCGCAGTTGCTGCCCGCCGACGCCGATCCCGCCGGGCTGGAGGCGACCGCCGGCTACAAGGCGAAAGTGGACACCGGCACCTTCAGCTATGCCTGCCACGCCGCCGCGGTGGCGGTGGATACCGAGACCGGCCAGGTCGAGATCCTCGACTACGTCGTGGTGGAGGACGGCGGCACGCTGGTCAACCCGATGATCGTCGATGGCCAGGTGTACGGCGGCACCGCGCAGGGCGTCGGCACCGCGCTCTACGAGGAGATGCCGTTCGACGCGCAGGGCCAGCCGCTCGCCACCACGCTCGCCGACTACCTGCTGCCGAGCGCCACCGAAGTGCCTGCCATCCGCATCGACCACATCGAGACGCCCTCGCCGTACACGCGCTTCGGCCAGAAGGGCATCGGCGAAGGCGGCGCCATCGCGCCGCCCGCGGCCATCGCCAACGCCGTCAACGACGCGCTCGCGCCGCTGGGCGTGGAAATCACCGAGTCCCCGCTCACACCGCGGCGCATCGTCGAAGCGATTCTGAAAAAATGAAATCGCACGCCTTCGACTACGAACGCCCGAAGGATGTGGAAGGGGCGTTACGTCTTCTTTCCACTGAGAACTCAAAGGTGGTCGCCGGCTGCCAGTCGCTCGGCCCGATGTTGAATTTCAGGGTTGTACAACCCGCCCTTCTCGTCGATCTGCGCCATATCGAAGAACTGAAAACCGCCACGGAAACGAAAGACAGCGTCACCCTGGGCGCCTGCGTCACGCATTCCCAGATCGAGGACGGCCGCGTGCCCGATCCCACGGGCGGCTTCATGCGCGAAGTCGCCGGCAACATTGCCTACCGCGCCGTGCGCAACCGCGGCACGATAGGAGGAAGTCTCGCGCACGCCGACCCGGCCGCCGACTGGCCGAGCGCGCTGACGCTGCTCGGCGCCACCGCGCTCATCGCCGGCCCCGGCGGGCGCCGGGAGCTTCCGATGGAAAAGTTTTTGACGGGGTTATTTGAAACCGCCCTCTCCACACAGGACATTCTGGTCGCCGTGCGCATCCCCCGGCGGTCGAAGGCAGCGCGCTTCGGCTACTGGAAGTTCTGCCGCAAGGCCGGCGAATTCCCGCAAGCCATCGGCGGCGCGCTGACAGATCCGGAGCGCAAGGAAACGCGCGCGGTGATCGGCGCGACCAGCGGCGCCCCGAAACTTTTTCTGAATCTGAATCCGGCCGCCGCGGACATCGCCGCTACCGGCAGCGACGCCTACTCCCGCCAGCTTCGTGCCGTCGCCCTGCGCCGCGCCATCGAACGGCTCGCCGCATGACCCGCATCGCGCTCACAGTGAACGGCAAGCCCGTCACGGCGGACGTCGAGCCGCGCACCCACCTCGCCGATTTCCTGCGCGAGTCCCAGTCGCTGACCGGCACCAACCTCGGCTGCGAGCACGGCGTCTGCGGTGCCTGCACCATCGAAATCGACGGCGCCCCCGCGCGCTCCTGCATCGCCTACGCCGCCGCCTGCGACGGCGCCACCGTGCGCACCATCGAAGGCTTCGACGACGATCCGATCATGGCCCAGCTTCGCGAAGCGTTCACCGCCGAGCACGCCCTGCAATGCGGCTACTGCACGCCAGGGATGCTCGTGACAACGCGGGACATTGTGATGCGGCTGCCGGATGCGGATGAGGCGCGGATCAGGAAGGAGCTCTCCGGGAATCTTTGCCGGTGCACCGGCTACGTGGGGATCGTTCGCGCAGTGCAGCGCGTGCTGTCGGCCCGCCGCCGCGGCTAACTCCCGGTCACTCGTATACGACCTGCACGCGCTCGAGGTAGTCGGCGTATTCGTGGATGCATTTGCCGAGCCCAAGGCGGTCGTCCGCTTTGGCGCCATCCTGAATCTGCTTGCCGAGGGCCGATATTTTCTCGAAACCGTACGGGGTGCCCACCCCTCTCATGCGGTGGCCGATCTGGTCCATTTTTTCCATATCGCCGGCGGCCAGCAGGGTCTGCAATGTTTCGACCTCCCTGGCGCGGTTCATCATGAACGTGGGGATCAGATCCGCAATGTCCTTCGCCACGGAGACCGCAATGCGCCCGTCGATCATATGCCTTCGAGAATAGCCTGCATGGCTTCGCGGGTCTGTGCGACAACGCTCAGAGTCCATGCGACAAGGCACGCCTACGCCGGCGGCGTTTACGCACCAAGATAGGCCTGCTTGACGTCCGGATCGTCGAGCAGCGCCTGGCCCGTGCCGGTGAGCGTCACGCTCCCCTGCTCCATCACGTAGGCGCGATCGGATAACTCCAGCGCCGCCAGCGCGTTCTGCTCGACCATCACGACGGTCACG
>CAZPNH010000022.1:0-11247 GCA_964587635.1 uncultured Bordetella sp. | reverse complement strand
ATATCCCGATGATCGCGACCACGATCATCAGTTCGATCAGCGTAAAGCCACGCTGTAACTGTTTCATTCGAATACCCCTTTGAGATCTGTTTGAGTTGCTAGCCACATGCCGGAAATCCGGCTGGCCGTATACCTTAAAGCAAGGGGTGGGCCAGCTTTCCGGAAAACGAAATAGCCATTTATAAACAAACATATATATAAACATTGGCTGAGTTGCGTGGAATAGTGCCTGCGGGCCGAATGGGAATACTGACAGGAATCGTCAGGTAGATGCCTAGATTGGTACGCCCGCGAGGTGGCGCAACCATTCACCCCATTGCCCAGCCCGCCGCGCCCAGGAATAGTTGGACCGGGCATAGTGGCGTTGCCGCGCAAGCTTCGCAGCGGTGGCCTGCGGTGCGCGCGCCGCCTCGCTCAAAGTCTCGACCGTGAACGTCGCATACTCCCGGGCGAAGCTACCGTCCTTGCCGCGAAACTCCATCAAATGGCCGAAACCGGCCGTGGTCTCGGCGAGGGCCCCGAGGTCCGTCGCGACGATCATCGCGCCAGATGCCATCGCTTCCATCGCCGCAATGCAGGATGTTTCCGCGAAGGTGCAGGGATAGGCATGCACATCGGCCTCGACCAGCGCGCGCGCCAGTTCAGTCTGCGATACCGGACCGACGTACTCGACGCCGCGCTGGGCGCGGCATGCCTCGTATAGCGCGACATAGGGGTCATTCTCCGGCGCAACCCGGTACAACCCCATGCCGGAATAGACCCGCAGGCGTGCACCCGGCACGCGTGCGAGGATCGCCGGAAAGGCCTGCAGCAGCATGTCCAGTCCGCGGAACGGCGTGCTGGTATAGGCCAGCACCGGCGGAACGCCCCGCAGGAACCAAGGATCGGTTTCCGGTGCGCCCAGCATCGGCGGCGAAACCGCGTTGCCCAATAGCCGCATCCGCTCGCGCGCAACGCCGAACGCGCCCGCGTAATGGTCGGCCTGCCATTGCGACAGCATCGCGAAACCGCTCCACGCCCCGCGTTCTTCCGGCCGCTGCAGCCCCTGAACCGCCGGCTGGTCGTGCGCATAGTGACACCAGAGGACCATCGGCGCCCTCACCCCGGCGGCGCGCAGGGAATGGCCCTGCGCCTCGCTGACCATCACCACGGCGTCGAACTGGTCCAGCAATTCCGCGCGGAGCATGTTGAGGCCGAGGAACTGCACGCCCTCCGACATGCGTGCGCCCGCCACGCCGTTGATCACGCAAACCTCTTCTCCCCTGCGAGCGAGTTCCGCGCTCAGATATGCGACCGCCGATTGCGCCCCGCCCAGTGGTTCGTTCAGCGGGGTTGCCGAGTCGTAGTCGACGGGCAGCGGATCGACGAAGACGATTTTCACGCGGGCCCGCGCTCCTAGAGATCGAGCGGCGCCGGCGCAGCCCCGGCGAGGAAACGATCCCACATCCGCCGGTAGGCGCCCTCCAGCTCGCGCGTGAAGCGTTCGGGGTCGAACAGCATCGCCGTCGAGCGGTTGCGCTTCAGCTGCTCGCGCAGAGATCGCAGGTAGGCCGGTTCGTTCGCCAGCCGCAAGGCGAGCTGCTCGTACTGGTCCACGGATTCGGTCACCAGTTCGGGCAGCCCGATGGCGTGCAGCAGGCTGCCGGCCACGCGCGACGCGAAAGTCTCTCCCGCGCAGCTGAGCACCGGCAGGCCGGCCCACAGCGCGTCGCTCGCCGTCGTGTGTGCGTTGTAGGGAAGCGTGTCAAGGAACAGATCGGCGGCAGCCAGCCGACCGAGATGCGCCTGCAGAGGCAGCTTGGGCGCGAACACCAGGCGGCACGGTTCGATGCCGCGAGCCGCCGCTTGCTCCCGCAGGTTTCGCACGGCCGCCGGATGCGATTCCTGCAGCCACATGACGCTGTCCGGAACGGCGTGCAGCAGCCGCATCCAGATGTCGAACATCGGCGGCGAGATCTTGAACATTTGGTTGAAGCAGCAGAACACGAAAGCCGTTTCCGGCAGCCCGAGCGCCGCGCGTGGCGGCATCTCGCCCACCGGCCTTTTGCGGTCGTTGACCTGATAGGTTCCGCGCATCCGCACCAGTTTCTCGCTATAGGCATCCGCGTGTTCTGCGGGCGTGACGAACCGGTCGCCCACGAGGTAGTCGATGAATTCCGCGCCCATGGTCCCCGGGTAGCCCAGGTAGTTGACCTGGATGGGGGCCGGGCGCAGCGCCAGGATCTCGGTGCGCGCATGCAGGGTGTAGCCCTTGAGGTCGACCAGGATGTCGACACCGTCCGCGTGGATGGCGGCAGCAGCGTCGGCATGCGGGAGCTGGGCCAGTTCCACGAAGCTGTCGAACGCCCGCCGCAGGCGCGCGCGCATCGGGCTGCCGTCGTCGTGGCCGTACGAGTAGCCGATCACCTCGAAATGCTCCCGGTCATGCAGCTCGAACAGTTCGGCGGTCAGGTAGGCCGTCGCATGCTCGTGAAAATCCGCGGACAGGTAGCCCACCCTGAGGCGCTTGCGCGGACCGCGGTCGAAACGGAAGCCCAGGCGCCCGCGAACGGCCGCCGCGGAACGCGCGTGCATTCCCGAGAGCCTGCTGGCGCACTGCAACTGTTCCTCCGCTGTCGATGGAATGGACAGCAGGCAGAAGGGGTTGACCGGCCGCTGCTCCGGCCGCCGGGCGTTTCGCCGCAGCAGCCCGCATAGTTCGTCCAGGCGGGACCACTGGCAAAGATTCTGCACTTCGCTCAGCACCTTGGCGGCAAACGTGGGGTCTTCCGGCTGCAGCCGGAGCGCCGCTTCAGCGCAGGCCAGTGCGCGCTCGAAGTCGCCCCGCAGGCTGTGCGCC
Organism: uncultured Bordetella sp.; assembly: GCA_964587635.1. GTDB lineage: Bacteria > Pseudomonadota > Gammaproteobacteria > Burkholderiales > SG8-39 > RBG-16-66-20. The sequence goes on along the minus strand of CAZPNH010000022.1, from coordinate 8,408 downwards.
GCGCCGAGGTTGAAATGCGCGTGGGCATAGCCGGGCTGGAGTTCGACCGCCCTGGCGAAACACGCGGCGGCCTCCTCGATCCGCTCGACGCCGAACAGCGCGCAGCCGAGGTCGTTCTGGGCGACCGCGAATTCCGGCGCCGCTGCAAGGGCCGGATCCCGCCGCAGCGCCTCGCTGAAGCAGCGTGCCGCCTCATCGGCCTGCCCGGTCTGGCCGAGGAGATTGCCGAGCCCGAGCCACAGATAGGCGTTGCCGGGCGCGATCTCCAGCGCCTGCCGGTACGCCCGCCCGCCTTCCTCGAAACGCCTGGCCTCGTGCAGCAGCGTCGCGAGATGGGCCAGCGCGTCGGCATCGCGCGGATCGATTTCAGCCGCGCGCCGGAAGCACCGCTCCGCCTCTTCCGGCTGCCCCAGCTCGCGCAATATGATCCCGAGGTTATAGAGCGAATCGGCGTAGTCCGGGGCCATTTCGAGAGAGCGGCGATAGCTCTGCGCCGCCTCCGTCAGCTTGCCGGCGGCCCTCTGCGTGTTGCCCAGATCTTTCCAGTCGCGGAAGTTCAAAGTTCAATCAGCCGCGGCGCGCCGCCGGCGGCGTGGATGCGCCACATGGCTTCATAGGCGGTTTCGAGGTGGCGGACAAACCGCGGCGTGTCGAACAGCGGCGCGGTTGCCCGGTTGCTGGCCAGCCTTGCGCGCAATGCCGCGAGTTCTGCCGGCGCGCGCGCGAGGCGCAGGCCAAGCGCCTCGTAGTCCGCGAGAGAATGCGTGACGAGTTCGGGCAGGCCCACCGCGGCCAGCAGGCTCGCCGCCACGCGCGACGCGAAAGTCTCGCCGGCGCAGGTAAGCAGGGGAAGCCCGGCCCACAGGGCATCGCTCGCCGACGTATGCGCGTTGTACGGCAGCGTGTCGAGGAAAAGATCCGCCGCCGAAAGCCGGCCGAGATGCTGCGCAAGCGGCAGAGACGGCGCGAAAATCAGGCGGGAAGGATCGACGCCGCGCGCGGCGGCTTCGCGGCGCAGGTTCTGCGCCACCCATGGATTCCATTCGAGCAGCCAGAGCACGCTGCCCGGAACGGACTCGAGCATGCGCATCCACGCCGCAAAGACCTCCGGCAGGAGCTTGTAGGTCTGGTTGAAGCAGCAGAAAACGAACGCCTCGCCGGGCAATCCGAGTTCCCGGCGTGCCGGCGTTTCGGCACGCTGCCGGCGCCGGTCGTTCACCTGGTAGCAATCCGGAAGGATGGCCAGACTTTCGCTGAAGCGATCGGCCTGCGGGGCGGGCGTGACGAAATGGTCGCCCACGATGTAGTCGATGAATCCCGCGCCCATCGTGCCCGGATAGCCGAGGTAATTCACCTGCACGGGCGCCGGGCGCAAGGCCATGATTTCCGGACGCGCGTGGATCGTGTAGCCCTTCAGGTCCACCAGGATGTCCACTTTGTCGGCGTGAATCGCCGCGGCGGCTTCGGCATGCGGCAGCGCGCGCACATCCACGAAGCGGTCGAAACCGCGCCGCAGGCGCGCCCGGATCGCGCTGCCGTCGTCCGGCCCGTAGGAGTAGGCCAGCACCTCGAAGCGGCCGCGGTCATGCAGTTCGAACAGTTCGGCGGCGAGGTATGCAGTGGCATGCGCGTGGAACTCGGCCGACAGATAGCCGACGCGCAGGCGCCCCCCGCGCGGCGGATCGAAGCGGAAACCCAGGCGTTCGCGGTCGCGCGCCACGGTGCCGGCAAGCGCCCGGGAGAAGTTCTTCGCGCAGGCCAACTGCTCGGCCGGCGTCGATGGAATCGAGAGCATGTCGAAAGGATGAACCGGCTGCGGCGGCTGCGCGATCGCGCCGGCGCGCAGGAATCCGCACAGTTCTTCCAGACGCGACCAGTCGCACAGCTGCTGCATCTCGCTGAGCAGGCTGGCCGCGTAGGCCGCCGTACCGGGCTGCAGGCGCAGCGCCGCCTGGTAGCAGCGCAAGGCTTCGTCATGCCGGCCATCCAGGCCATGGACCTGGCCGAGGGAAAAATGGGCGACGGCGAGATCGGGCTGCAATTCGATCGCCTTGCGGAAGCACTGCGCCGCCTCGCGCAGGCTGGTGCCGGTGAGCCGGGCGACGCCGACATCCCCCAGGCGCATCCACAGATGCGCATTGTCCGGGGCCTGCCGCAGCGCCTGGCGGAACGTGTCCGCAGCCTCGTCCAGCCGCATGCGCCGGTGCAGCAGCACGCCGAAATGGAACAGCGCGTCCGCATCGCGCGGATCGAGCGCGGCGACCCGGCGGAAGCAGGCCTCCGCCTCCTCGAAGCGGTCCGTCTCGTGCAGCACCAGCCCGAGGTTGTAGAGCGACGGCAGGTAGTCCGGCTGGGCTTCCAGCGAGCGGCGGTAGCTGCCGATCGCCAACTCCCTGTCGCCCGCGGCCTTCTGGGCGTTGCCCAGGTCCTTCAGTGCTTCGGCGCTGCTGCTCAGGGTGCGTAGCCCGGGATCTTCGACTCGTCGACTTCGTCGATCTGTTCCTTGTCGAGGAACAGCTCGGCATAGCGCCGGTAGACCTTCTTGCGCACGAAGACGTCGAAAAGATCCGGATCGATATGCCCGTTGAGCCTGAATTTGCCGAGGATCTCCAGGGACTCGGAGAGCGTCTTGCCCTTCTTGTAGGGCCGGTCCTTGGCGGTGAGCGCCTCGAATATGTCGGCGATGCCCATGACGCGCGCCTGCACCGACATCTGGTCGCGCGTGAGGCCCCTGGGATAGCCCTTGCCGTCCATGCGTTCGTGGTGCCCGCCGGCGTACTCGGCCACGTTCGTCAGGTGCTTGGGCCAGGGCAGCGCCTCGAGCATCTTGATGGTCGCCACAATATGGTGATTGATGATCTGGCGCTCGTCGCCCGTGAGCGTGCCTGCGCGGATCGTCAGGTTCTTGAGCTCGTCCTCGCTGAGGAAGTTCGCCTCGTGGCCGGAAGTATCGGTCCAGCGGTAGCGCGCGATGGCCTTCACGCGCTCGATGTCCGATTCCCGCATCGCCTCGCCGCCGATGTTGCAGGCGCGCAGGAACGCCCGGTCGTCGTCCAGCCGCCGCAGTCGATCGCGGTGGCGCGCGTCGGCCGCATCGTGCTCGGCGCGCAGCGCACCGTGCGCCACCAGCAGCGCCTTCTCCCTGAGCAACTCGATTTCCGCGTCGCGCTTGAGCACCTCGAAACGCGTATCGAGGATGTGGATGCGGTCGTAGATGGTTTCCAGCTTGGTCGCCTTGTCGACCACGTGCACCGGCGTGGTCACCTTGCCGCAGTCGTGCAGCAGACCCGCGATCTTGAGCTCGTAGCGGTCCTTGTCGCTCATGGTGAAAGACGCGAGCGGGCCTTCCTTCATGTCGTTCACCGCCTCCGCCAGCATCATCGTCAGCTGCGGCACGCGCTGGCAGTGTCCTCCGGTGTAGGGGGACTTTTCGTCGATTGCCGTGTTCATCAGGTTGATGAACGACTCGAACAGCTCTTCCAGCTGGATGATGAGCATCCGGTTGGTCAGCGCGATAGCCGCCTGCGAGGCCAGCGATTCCGCCAGCCGCTGGTCGGACGGCGAGAAAGGCACGATCTCCCCGGTATTCGGGTCGGAAGCATTGATGAGCTGCAGCACGCCGATGATCTCGTTCTCGTGATTCTTCATCGGCACCGTGAGGAAGGATTTGGAACGATAGCCGGTCTTCTTGTCGAAATTGCGCGTGCCGGAAAAATCGAAGCCTTCCGCGGTGTAGGCGTCGGGAATGTTGACCGTCTTGCCGGTCAGCGCAGCGTAGGCCGCCACCATGCTGTGGTTCGGCTTGCCGTCCTTGCCGAGCAGATGGATCGGATAGAACGGCACCGGGGTTCCGGTGGTGCCGCCAAGGTAGTACTCGAGCGAGGTGGTGCGCACGATCTCGAAGCGCAGCGTCTGCTCGTCGGTCACGCGGTACAGCGTGCCGCCGTCGGCGCGCGTGATCGTCTTGGCGGCGGAGAGGATGCTCTCGAGCAGCCGGTTGATGTCGCGCTCGGCGGAAAGCGAGGCGCCAATCGCGTTGAGCTGCTCCAGGCGCTGGCCGAGATCCTCCCCGGCCGCCGCTGCCGCGATCAGCTTCAACCCCTGGGTACTGTTGACCGTCGAGCCGCTCATGAGCGCCCGGGCCCCGCAGTCACTTGATGCAGACCGAACGGACTTCCTTGATGTTGGTCATGCCCGACAGGCATTTCTCCATGCCGTCCTGCTTCAGCGTGCGCATGCCCTCTTCCAGAGCCACCGCGAGCATTTCCGCCACGCGCGACTTTTCGGCGATCAGCTTCTTCAGCGGATCCGTGGCGATCAGCAGCTCGTGCAGGCCGCAGCGTCCCTTGAAGCCGCTGCCGCCGCACTTGTCGCAACCGACGGGCTTGTAGAGGGTCAACTGGCCCTTTTCATTGCCGTAGGTCTTCGACCATTCGCGATAAACGTTCTCCATCGCAGACTTCGGATCTTTCTTGAAGGTCGAGGTGTTCTGCAATTCGTCGCAATACTCGGTGAGGAACGACTTAATTTCCGCCGGCTCCGGGTTGTAGGGCTGCTTGCAGCTGCACATGCGCCTCGCCAGGCGCTGCGCCAGGATGCCCAGCAGCGCATCGGAGAAGTTGAAGGGGTCCATGCCCATGTCGAGCAGGCGGATGATGGATTCCGGCGCCGAGTTGGTGTGCAGCGTGGCGAACACCAGGTGGCCGGTGAGCGAAGCCTCGATGCCGGTGCCGGTGGTCTCCTTGTCGCGCATCTCGCCGACCATGATGATGTCGGGGTCCGCGCGCAGGAAGGCCTTCATCACCGCCGCGAAATCCAGACCGGCTTTCTTGTTGACCTGCACCTGGCGCAGGCCCTTCTGGGTGATTTCGACCGGATCCTCGGCAGTCCAGATCTTGGTATCCGGCGTGTTCAGGTGCTTGAGCACCGAATGCAGCGTGGTGGTCTTGCCCGAGCCGGTCGGGCCGCAGACGAAGAACAGGCCGTAGGGCTTGCTGACCGCCTTCTGCAGTTCGTCCAGGTTGTGCGCCGTGAAGCCCATCTTCTCGAGCGGGATCGGCTCGCCCGCGGCGAGGATCCGCATCACTACATCCTCCACGCCGCCCGCAGTCGGGATCGTGGCCACCCGCAGTTCAATGTCCAACGGGCCGAACTTCTTGAACTTGATCTTGCCGTCCTGCGGCTTGCGCTTCTCGGAGATGTCCAGGTCGCACATGATCTTCAGGCGCGCGGCCAGTGCGGAGCGGTAGCTCGCCGGGATTTCGATGTAGGCCTGCAGGTTGCCGTCCCGGCGAAAGCGGATCTCGGTCTTCGCCTTGCCGGGATAGGGCTCGATGTGGATATCCGAAACACCCTGGTTGTAGGCGTCGATGATGATCTTGTTCACGAGTTTCACCAGCTCGTTGTCGGCCGCAGCCGAGACATCGTCCTGCGCCGAACCTTCAAGTGCCCCTTCGGCTTCGTCGTCGCCGAGGCTTGCCAGCATGTCGCCGACGTCGCCGGTATCCGCGGCCTCAGCGCCGTAGAACTGGTTGACCGACTCCCTGAATTCCTTCTGCGTGGTGACCTTGTAGATCAGCTTCGACTTCGGGAACACGTTCGACGCGATGCGCGAACTCTTGATGCGCTCGGGGTCGAGGCAGAGGACCGACAGGCCTTCCTTCGCCTCGTCGATCGGCAGCCACTGGTTGGCCTCGACGTACTCGCGCTTGAGGTTCTTCAGCAGGTCCATCGGCTTGACGCGTTCGGCCTTGTACGGCTCGTAGGGCACGCCGAAGAACTTGGACAGCGCGGCGCCGATCGCCGGGATCTTCACCTGGAATTCGTCGGTGAGCACCGCCTCGATGTCGATCGCCTTCTTGCGCGCCTGGCGCGAGGCGAGCTCGAATTCGCCCGCGGACAGCACGGCGTCGGAGATGAGGTAGTCGTACTTGGTCTTGACGAGCTGCGGCTTCTGGCGCTGCTTGAAGGCGATCGCCAGGGTCTGCGCGAGCTCGTTCACGCCTTCCTCGGTGAGCGGCCCGAACGGCACGCCCGCCTTGTTGTTGATGATCTGGATCACGCCGATCAGCTCGGCGCCGCCTTGCTCGACGATCGGCGCCAGCAGCTGCTGCTTGGTGCGGTAGCCGGTGCGCTTGTCGACTTCCTGCAGGAAGCGCAAGTTCGGGTTGAGGCCCTTGAGTTCGGCTTCGTCGTAGCAGTCCTTGATATTCGTCAGCTTGCGCGACAGCGCGACGTAGCCCGCGATCGAGTGCTCCGCGATCGGCAGCTTGAGGTCCTTGAAGGAGTTGAGGCCGGTCTTGACCTTGGACACGATCGACTGCTTGTCCTCGCCGACCGAGTAAATCGTCAGCCGGTCCGCATTGAACAGCTGACAGATGTCCGAGCTGACTTCCAGCATGATCTCGTCGATGTTGCTGGTCGCATGAATCTTGTTCGTGACCAACTGCAGCTGCTTCTGGAAAGCCAGCTTGATGTTGACATCCGCCTGCGGCGCGGCTTGTTGGCTGAGTACTGCGCTCATTGCAAACCTCCGGTTCCGGCTTGCGCCCCTTTGGATCGGCTATCCTAGCCCCGGGGCAGCAAACATTCAACACCCATTTCCATGATTTTTAACAAGCTTTTCGGCTTTTTGTGCGAGATTCGCGGTTTCCTAGGGATCAACGGCTTAGCCGCCCCGCCGGCGGTAATTTGCCCAGTACCCGCCCTTCGCGATATCCGGCGACGTCTTGTCCTCCGCGAGGCGGCCCTCCTCGACGAAATCGAACTCGTCGCGCAGCATTGCCGCGATGTCCAGCCCGTCGTCGAACCAGCCGTGCTCCAGCGTCGGCACCGCGCGGCGAAAATTGTTGACCAGAAAAAACCCTGCCCCCGGCTTGAGGGCGTCGCGGACGCGCGCGATGTCGAGCGCCGGCTGGAAGCAGTGCTGGAGCACCCACACCGACAGGGCTGCATCGACCCTGAGCCCCGCCCAGATCAATGCATCGAGCATGTCGGGAGAGCAAGCCATGAACCGGTCCGACTGAACGTACTGGGGACCCAGGACGCGCATATGCGGGCTCATGTCCACCCCCACGACGCTGCAGCCCGAGCGCTCGATGAGTTCTTTTGCCATGCGCCCGATGCCGCAGCCGTAGTCGAGCACGATGCTTGCCGGATTCAGCTCGAACCGGTCGTCGATAAGGTCGGCCAGGTACCCGGTCTCCGTCCGCCAGCGCGCCTCGGTGTCCGTGTCTTCCGGCGTGAGGATGATGCTCTTCGCCTGGCCGATGTCGGCCACCGAAAATACGCTCGGATCGTAGGTCGGTTTCATGAACGGGGGATGGTCGCCACCAACGCTCGCAGTTCCCTGCCAAGGTCCTCGATTACATCGCCCCAATCGCCATCGTGCCGCTGCCGGAACAGGCGCATGCCCGGATACCAGGCATTGTCTTCGCCCGCATCGCGCCAGCGCCAGTCGGCGTTTTTCGGCAGCAGCGTCCATGTTGCCTTGCCCATTGACCCGGCGAGATGGGCGACCGCCGTATCCACGGATATGACCAAATCGAGGTTCGAGATCAAACCGGCGGTATCGGAAAAATCCCGCAGATCTTCGCTCAGGTCGATCAAGTCCAGCCCGCCGGAAAATTGCGCGGCATGCTGCGCAGGGAGGCCGGTTTGAAGGCTGCAGAACGCTACGCCCTGGATCCGGGACAGCGGCGCGAACATCTCCAGGGACAGGCTCTTGTGCCATGCGTAGCCAGTTTCAGGACTACTTGCCCAAACCAGCCCGACGCGCACTTTGCCGTTCCGGGAGGCCAATTTCCCGCGCCACTTGCGGACGCAGTCCGCCGCAGGCACCACGTAGGGTATTTCGGCAGGAACGGTATCCAGCCTGGTCCCAAGGAGCCGGGGCAGGCTCATCAGGGGGCAACAGAGATCGTAGCCCGCGATCTCGGCGTCGTCTTCGAGCACCTGCGTCACTCCCTGCACGCGCCGGAACAGGGATTTGAGTGGCGGGTGGCAATCGACCACCACGCGGCCGCCGGCCCCGGCCACGATGGGAACATAGCGGACGAACTGGATCGCATCTCCGAAGCCTTGCTCGGCGAACAGCAGGATCGTCCTGCCGGCGATCTGCGAACCGTTCCACCATTCCTGCGCGAATAGATTCCTGAGGATCTGATATTCAGGTCTTTTCCAGCGCCACTCGAATTCCTCCCAGCCGCGGGCGTAGTCGCCGAGCGAGAGCAGCGCCAGGCCGCGGTTGCAATGCGCGCCGACGAACGCGGGATCGATCCGCAACGCCGAGTCGAAAGCAGACACTGCGCCCGCCCGGTCGCCGAGCGCCGACAGCGCGCAGCCCAGCAGTTCATGGGCTTGCGCCTGCGCGGGATAATTGGCCCCGGCCGCCTGGATATCTCGTCCCC
>CAZPNH010000021.1:0-11416 GCA_964587635.1 uncultured Bordetella sp. | reverse complement strand
GCCTGCCCGACAAGATCGCGATTGCGGTGGACACGCAAATGGATGACGGGTTGATCGCCACGGGAACCGTGCGCGGACAGATGCACACGGCCGGCCCGAATCCCAACATCAATACGGCTGCGGACGCCTCGAACTACGCCGAAACCGGGACCAATGTCTACACCCTCTGCCGCGCCCTGTAAGCGCGGCCTGGAAACCAGATCGCGGCAGGCGTAAAGGTACAGCGCCTGCTGGCCGGGGCCGATCTCCGGCGGCATGAGCCATTCAATCGCCGCGCGTCCGTCGAACCGCCCATTCAGAACCACGTAGTCCGGACCCCCTGGCAATTCGCATAGCGATCGGACGGGCCGCGGATCGATACGGCAGGCAGCCGACGGCGCCAGTGCGCAATATTCAATCGCCGATCGCAGATCGCGCGTCGCAAGTTTGCGGCGGTCGTATTCGACGGCCGTCTCCCGACTGAACACGATGCCCGCACCCTGGTCGACGCTGAACCACGTCGGCGTTCCAAGCGCCAGCCACACCCTTCCGTGCGGACCTGGCCAGAATACGCTGGCGCCCGGCGTTACCGCGTCGCGAAACGGATTTGCCCGCCCGCTCGCCTGGTCGATGAAACGAGACCACGGAACGCGTGCGTCCCATGCCGCGAAGCCGACGGCAAGGGCCGCAATTGCGATCGCCAGCGCCGCAACGGAAAAGCGCGAACAGGCCGTTACCCAGGTAAGCGCCGCAAGCGGCAACAATCCTCCGACCGTGGCTGCCGCACCCACATAGTCTGTCCAGGCCACTTGCTGCGTGGCGCCATACGCAGACGGTAGCCGCAATTGCACCTCGAATAGCAGACCGACCGACGCGGCGCAGAGAGCCGCCAGCAATAGCGCGCGAAATGTCCTCTCGCTCATCCGCCCGGGACGGCGGCGCTCCCACGCATCGAGAGCGACCGCAAATGCCGCCAGCAGGGCTGCAGCGGGCAGTTCACTGCGACCGAAACAACAGCTTGCCGCAACGCAGGCGGCAGCGGCACGCGCGGCGTATCCCGATCGCCACAGGCCGGCAACCGCAACCGGGACGAGCAGGATGGCGAGGAAATGCATCAGCCAGTGCGTGCGCCACAACTGCAGGCCCGCCGCGAGCGCATTGCCAAGCAGGTCCACCGCGACCCAGCTCGCTGCCACCCCAGCCACGCCGATGGCGGCGGACACCGCCACGAGACGGCGCACGGGCTTCCCGACAAAACGCACGGCCAGCCACGCCACGCACAAACCCCAAAGGAGGCGCGACCCATCGGCGAGTTCCCACAAGGAGATGAAAAGGTGCGGCGAGCGATCCTGGACCGCCGCCAGCCAAGGCGTATCGAAGCGCGGCGTGAGCCCCGGCCAAGCGAGCGCGATCACGGCGACGGTTACGGCGGAGAGCGTGGCCGACCAAAGTAACCGCGGCCGCCCCGCGGTATGCCAGAGAAACACGGCGGCGATTCCGGGCGCCGCCACCAGCGGGTGCAGGGCCGCGGCAATGCCGAGCAGGACGATCGCGATGCCATGGCGCGAGGCCAGCGTGCAGGCGAGCGCCGCAAGGACCAGTGGTTCCGCGAGCGTGCGGGCCGTCGTGAAAGGCTCGGCGACGCGGAATACGCCACCGCCGCCGTAGTAGCCGGAGACTGCGGCGAGGAGCGCCAGAGACCACCAGCGAACCTGCCCGGCGGCGGTGAGTTGAAATACCAACGCCGCCGCGGCCGCAAAGAATGCGATCTGCCCGGCGATCGTGAGCGTCATGGCCGCGCTGCCGGCACCGAACGCGTTGATGAGCGGCGCGTAGATCCGCGGGAACAGCGTGTATGCGTCCTGAGAGCCATGCGCGAAGAACAGATCCTGGGCGAAAGCTTCCGGATGGAGTACGCGCAGCCCCTGCACGGCATATAGGGAAGCGTCATGCGTGAAACCTCCATAGCGGCGCCCGAGCAACCAAAGCGCGGCCAGAGCGCAAGCGAGCGCCAGATACGCTGCAGGCGAGAGCCGGTCGAAGCGAAGCCCGAGCGCCTCCTGAGCAGATCGGCTCGTCATCCCTGCAGCAGCCGGATCTCCGCCGCCGCGAGCGACGCTGGTGCCCCGAGCATGACCACGACGTCCCCCTGCTGGAGCACGCCCGCCTCCAGAGGCGCCAACCGCCGGGCGGCGCCGGGCCGGCGCACCGCCTTCACCTGCACGCCGGCGCTGTCCAGGCCGATCTCAGCGAGCGATTTGCCGATCGCCCGTGCGTTGCCGGACAGAGTCACCGCATGCAGGCGGGGCTGCGCCTCCTCGACGCCCTCGGGTTCGTCGCTATCGCCGTGAAACAGACCGCGCAGCAGGCCGTATTGCTCGTCGCGCACCGCGCGCACGCGCCGCACCACGCGATTGAGCGGCACGCCGACCCAGACCAGCGTGTGCGAGGCCAGCATCAGCCCGGATTCGAGCGCCTCGGGCACGATCTCGGAGGCGCCGGCGGCGGTGAGCCTGACGATGTCCGCGTCCTCCCTCGCGCGTGCGATCACCGGAACGGCGGGATTGAGCGACTGGATATGCGCGAGCACGCGAACGGCGGAGGCCGAATCGGCGAACGTGATCACCACCGCCGCCGCGCGCTGGATTCCCGCGGCAATCAGCGCCTCGCGCCGTGAACAGTCGGCAAACACCACGGTATCGCCGGCGAGCGCGGCCTCGCGCACGCGCTCCGGGTCCAGGTCCAGGGCGATGTAGCGAACTGCCTCCGCGTCCAGCAGCCTGGCGATGTGCTGCCCGTTGCGGCCGTAGCCCAGGACAATCACGTGGCGCTCGGTTTCCAGCGACTGCACCGCCACGCGGTGCATTTCGAGCGAGCGCAGCATCCACTCGGAGTTCGCGAAACGGAGCACGATGCGGTCGCTCGCGCCGATCAGGAACGGCGCCGCCATCATCGACAGGATCATCGCCGCGAGCAGCGGCTGCCCCAACGCGTCCGTCACCACGCCCGCGGCGCCCGCCTGGGCGAGTAGCACGAAACCGAATTCGCCTCCCTGCGCGAGCGCAAGCGCCGTGCGCAGGGAGGCGCCCGGCGCCTTGCCGAACGCGCGCGCCAGCACGCCGATGAGGGCGAATTTGAACGCCATCAGCAGGACGAGTGTGGCGAACACCAGTCCGATGCGGTCGAATACCAGCCGCAGGTCGAGCATCATCCCCACGGTAACGAAGAAAAGCCCGAGCAGAACGTCGCGGAAGGGCTTGATCTCTTCCTCGACCTGGTAGCGATACTCCGTTTCCGAGATCAGCATGCCGGCGAGGAAGGCGCCAAGCGCGAGCGACAGGCCGGCAAGCTCGGTCAGGAACGCCATGGCCAGCGTGACCAGCAGCACGTTCAGGACGAACAGCTCGGTCGACTTGCGGCGCGCGACGATGCCGAACCAGGCACGCATCACGCGCGGACCGGCGGTGAGCAGCGCCAACAGCACGAACGCGGCCTTGGCGAGCGCGAGTGCCATCGCGGCGCCAATCGCACCCGCGGGCTGTCCGAGCACCGGCACCACGATCAGCAGCGGCACCACCGCGAGATCCTGGAACAGCAGCACGCCGACGACCGCGCGGCCGTGCGCGGTGTCGAGCTCGAGCCGCTCGGAAAGCAGCTTGGAAACCACCGCGGTCGAGGACATCGCCACCACGCCGCCGAGCGCGAGTCCCGTCTGCCAGCCTCCGGCGCCGGCTATAGCGGCCGCGAGGGCGACACAGGCTGCGAGCGTGATCGCCACCTGCGAAAAACCCAGGCCGAACACTTCGCGACGCATCACGCTCAGCTTGGGCAGGCTGAATTCCAAGCCGATCGAGAACATCAGGAACACGACACCGATTTCGGCGAGATGCTGCGTCTGCGCGCCGCCGGGCACGACGCCGAGCGCGTGCGGCCCCAGCGCGAGCCCGACCGCGAGATAACCGATGATCGGCGGCAGCGCGAGGAACCTGCATGCGACCACCGCCAGCACCGCGGCTGCCAGCAGGATCAGTATCGGTTGCAGCGATGTGCCAGCAGCGTCCATTGGCCTGTAAAATGAAGGGCTTGGGCTATACTCCGACGCCATGATACCGAAGGACGCCACGGGCACCTCGTTGGACGTTGCGCGCGAGGTCTTCAAGATCGAGGCGGCAGCCATTCGCGCGCTCATTCGACGCATCGATGACCGGTTTCTGGCTGCGGTTTCCCTAATCCTGGGATGCAAGAGGAATGGTCGTGTCATCGTGACTGGAATCGGCAAATCCGGTCACATCGCGCGAAAAATTGCATCGACGCTCTCCAGCACTGGAACGCCTGCCTACTTTCTGCACGCTGCAGAGGCGAGCCATGGCGACCTGGGGTTGATCAGCAAGGATGATGTAATCGTCGCAGTCTCCAACTCCGGCGAGAGTGATGAGTTGCGGCAAATCGTTCCGTTGATTAAGCGTCAGGGCGCCAAGGTCGTAGTGATTGCCGGCAACGCAAACTCATCGCTCGCGCGAGAGGCCCATGTGTTCCTGGATGCGGGTGTGGAAAAGGAAGCTTGTCCTCACAATCTCGCGCCGACTGCGAGCGCTATCGCAGCGCTTGCAATGGGCGACGCACTTGCAGTGGCATTGCTCCAGGCACGCCGATTCTCCGCCGATCAGTTCGCGCGGGCGCATCCTGGCGGCACGCTTGGCCGCAGGCTGGTGACGCTGGTATCGGACGTGATGCGGACGGGCACTGGCGTGCCCAAGGTGCAGATCGATGCAACACTTGCCGATGCACTGCTGGAAATAACGCGCACAGGGATGGGAATGACCGCCATCGTCGATCGCAAAGAGCGACTTCTCGGCGTGTTTACCGATGGTGACCTGCGGCGAAGTTTGCAGCGAAAGGCCGACCCGGGCAGCACAAGCATCAAGACCGTTATGACCACCAAACCGCTCACGATCAGGCCCGACGCACTAGCGGTCACGGCGCTCGAAGCCATGGAGAGCCGCAAAACCATTCAACTTCCGGTGGTCAACTCCACCGGCCGGCTGGTCGGCGCGCTTAACATCCACGACCTGTTCCGGGCCAAGATCGTCTAGCGCGGATGCAGGTTGCTGCTCCTGATGCGCAGGAACGCGCCAAGCGCGTTAGATTGATGCTGTTCGATGTCGACGGCGTCCTGACCGACGGCAAGCTCTGGTACGGCGCATCGGGCGAAACGCTCAAGGCCTTCAGCGCGCTGGACGGCCATGGCATCAAGCTGCTGCTGCAGTCGGGCACGGCGGTCGGCCTGCTGAGCGGCCGGGACTCGCCGGCGGTCGCGGTGCGCGCGGCCGAGCTCGGCATCCCGCACGTGCTGCAGGGCGTGGAGGACAAGCTGGCCGCGTTCGATGCGCTCTCGGCGAAGCTCGGCGTGCAGGCCGCCGAGACCGGGTTCATGGGCGATGAGCTGATCGACCTGCCCGTGCTGCGCCGCTGCGGTTTCGCCTGCGCGCCGACCGGCGCTCCCGAGCTGGTGCGCAGCCACGTTCACTACGTTGCGCATGCACCGGCCGGCGGCGGTGCCGCCCGCGAGGTGTGCGAATTCCTCATGCAGGCGCAGGGCAGGCTGCAGGGCGCGCTTGCCCGGTATCTCGCATGAGGCTGTCCACCACCCGGATGTTCCCGCTGGTGCTGATGGTGGCGCTCGCGGGCCTGACCTTCTGGCTGGAGCGCACCGTGCGCGAGGAAGAAGGCCTGCACCCGTCGCTGCGCCGGCACGATCCGGACTACATCGTCGACAATCTCGCGCACACGCGCTTCAACGCGCAGGGGGTGGTTGAATCCACGCTGGTGGCGGCGAAAATGTTACATTACCCGGACGACGATACGACCGATCTGGTCGCGCCGCGGGTGGTGCAGACAAAACCGAACGAGCCTCGCGTGACCGTGACGGCGGATCGCGGCGCGCTGTCGCAGGACGGCGACGAAGTGTTCCTCTACGGCAACGTGCTGGTGGTGCGCGAAGGCAGGCCCGACCGCTCCGAGACGCGCATGCGCACCAGTTTTTTGCATGTGATACAGGCGCACTCGGTACTGCAGACCGACCGCGATGTGGTGGTCACCGATGACGACCATGTACTGTCCGGACGCGGCATGGAGTATCACAACGACTCGGAGGAGCTGTTCCTGCGCGAGCGGGTGCGCGGAATATTCGAACCGAAGACAAAGGCTGAACCAGCACCGTGAACCGATCGCAGCGCACACCCCTTGCCGCGGCCCCCGTCCTGGCGGCCTTCGCGGCAGCGATCCTCATGCTGCCGGCGGCGCATGCCGAGAAAGCCGACAAGGACAAGCCGACGCACATCGAAGCCAACCGCATGAGCTCGGACGACACCAAGCGCATGAGCGTGTTCGAGGGCAGCGTCGTGCTCACCAAGGGTACGGTGGTGGTGCGGGCGGACCGCATCGTCGTATACCAGGACGCCGAAGGATTCCAGACCTCCACCGCCACCGGCAAGCCGGTGCGCTTCCGCCAGAAGGGCGATCCCAAGGGTGAAAAGGAAGGCGTCTGGACGGACGGCGAGGCGCTGGAAGTGAAGATCGACGACCGCAAGGAGAGCATCGAGCTGTTCAAGCAGGCGCGCGTTACGCGCGACCAGGACGTGGTCAAGGGCGAATACATCTTCCTCGACCAGCGCACGGAATTCTTCTCGGTGACCGCCGCAAAGGACGCCGCGCCGACCTCGCCCCAGGGCCGCGTGACTGCCGTGATCCAGCCGAAATCGAAGCCCGAGACGAAATGAGCGTCCTGCGCGCGGACAGCCTGCGCAAGCGCTTCAGTTCGCGCACCGTCGTGGAGGGCGTGTCGCTGGAGGTCGCCAGCGGCGAAGTGGTCGGCCTGCTCGGGCCGAACGGCGCCGGCAAGACCACCTGCTTCTACATGATCGTCGGGCTGGTGCCGGCCGATGCCGGCACCATCCACCTCGACGGCCGCGACCTCACGCAGCTGCCGATCCACCGCCGCGCGCGCCTCGGCATCTCCTACCTGCCGCAGGAAAACTCGGTGTTCCGCAAGCTGTCGGTGGAGGAGAACGTGCAGGCGGTGCTGGAACTGCAGGGCCTGCCCGCCGCGGACATCCAGCCGCGCCTCGCGGAGCTGCTGGGCGAATTGAACATCGCGCACCTGCGCAAGCACACCGCGCTGTCGCTCTCGGGCGGGGAACGCCGGCGCCTCGAGATCGCCCGCGCGCTCGGCACCAAACCGGCCTTCATCCTGCTCGATGAGCCCTTTGCCGGGGTCGACCCGATCGCGGTGCTCGACATCCAGCGCATCATCGGCTACCTCAAGTCGCGCGGCATCGGCGTGCTGATCACCGACCACAACGTGCGCGAGACGCTCGGCATCTGCGACCGCGCCTACATCATCAACGAGGGCGCGGTACTCGCCTACGGACAGCCGGACGAGATTGTCGACAACGACAGCGTCCGACGCGTCTATCTGGGCGAGAACTTCCGCATGTAGGCCGCATGAAACCGACCATGCAGTTCCGGCTTTCGCAGCACCTGACGCTGACACCGCAGCTGCAGCAGTCGATCCGCCTGCTGCAGCTGTCGACCGTCGAGCTGAACCAGGAGATCGAGCGCCTGCTGATGGAGAATCCGATCCTCGAACTCGAGGACGGGGAAAGCGACGCGGCCGCCGCCGCGGCGCCGGCCAGCGGGGACCGGGAAGCGCCCTCCGGAACGTCCGCCGACGAGAACACCGGCGGCAACCCGGAGCGCAACGAGGAGCTTCCCGCGGACTTCGCCGCCCCCTGGCGCGGCACGGAGGACAGCGACGACGACGGCGACCGCACCCATGCGGCGCCCGACCTGCCCACCCTGCGCGACCACCTGAACAGCGAACTCGCGCTGACCAACCTCGGCGCGCGCGACCGCGCGCTCGTCGAGCTGCTTATCGACGCGCTGGACGAGGACGGCTACCTGACGCAGCCGCTGGAGGAAATCGCGGCGCTGATGTCGGCGGAGGCCGAAGTCAGCGTCGAGGAACTGGCGATCGCGCTCAAGCACCTGCAAAATTTCGAGCCGGCGGGCGTGGGCGCGCGCACGCCCGGTGAATGCCTGGCGCTGCAGATCCGCGCCATGAAGGAGATTCCCGGCGCCTGCGCCGCGCTGGCGCTGGCGATCTGCGAGCAGCACCTGGAGCTGCTCGCGAGCCGCGACTACGTGCGCCTGAAAGGCATCACCGGCGCCGACGACGAGGCGCTGCGCGCCGCGCAGCTGCTGATCCGGGGCCTCAATCCGCGGCCCGGCGCCGCCTTCGCGAAGGTGGAAACCCGCTACGTGGTGCCCGACGTGGTGGTGCGGAAGGTGAAAGGCGTCTGGCGCGCGACCCTCAACCAGGAAGCCATGCCGCGCCTGCGCGTCAACCGCCTGTACGCGGAGCTCGCCGCGCGCCCGCGCGGCAGCGGCGGCAACGCGCTTGCCTCGCAGCTGCAGGAAGCGCGCTGGCTGATCAAGAACGTGCTGCAGCGCTTCGACACCATCCTGCGGGTATCGCAGGCCATCGTCGACCGGCAGCGCAATTTCCTCGAGCACGGCGAAGTCGCCATGCGGCCCATGGTGCTGCGCGAGATCGCCGACGTGCTCGGCGTGCACGAAAGCACCATATCGCGCGTCACCACGCAGAAGTACATGGCGACGCCGCGCGGCACCTTCGAGCTCAAGTACTTCTTCGGCAGCCATGTGGCGACCGATACCGGGGGCGCGGCCTCCTCCACCGCGATCCGCGCGCTCATCAAGCAGCTGGTCGCCGCCGAGGACGCCAAGGCGCCGCTGTCGGACTCGCGCATCGCCCAGATCCTCGGCGAGCAGGGCATCGTGGTGGCGCGCCGGACCATCGCCAAGTACCGGGAATCATTGCAGATTCCCCCGGTCAACCAGCGCAAAAGCCTGTAGGGTTCTAGCGGGCTATAATCCGCGCCCTCTGCGCCCTCCCAGCATCTGCCTCTGCCCATGAGCCTGGTCGCAAAACTCCTTCCCCCCGCGAATGTGTTGCCGGACCTTGCCGCCTCGAGCAAGAAGCGCCTGTTCGAGCAGGTCGGCCTGCTGTTCGAGAACCAGCACGGCGTTGCCCGGGGCGTGGTGTTCGAAAGCCTGTTCGCGCGCGAGCGCCTGGGCTCGACCGGCCTGGGCCAGGGCGTGGCGATTCCGCACGGGCGCATTAAGGGCCTGAAGGAAGCGCTGGGCGCCTTCGTGCGCCTGTCCCAGCCCGTGCCCTTCGACGCGCCGGACGGCAAGCCCGTGAACCTGGTCTTCGCGCTGCTGGTGCCCGAGCACGCCACCGAAAAGCACCTCGAGATCCTTTCCGAACTGGCGCAGATGTTCAGCGACCGCGCGCTGCGCGAAGCGATGGCGGGCGCCGCGGACGCGGCGGCGCTGCACCAGGTCATTTCCGCATGGCAGCCGGATGCTTCAGGTCAACGTCGCGCAGCTGCATGAGGACAACCGCGAGGCCCTTTCGCTCGCCTGGATAGCCGGGCGCGAAGGCCGCACCGCGGTGCGCCGCGAATCGGCCGCCGCCGCATCCCTGATCGGCCACCTCAACCTCACCCACCCGAACAGCGTGCAGGTGATCGGCGCCTATGAAGCGGGCACGATCGCGGGGCTCGCCGACCGGCTGTTCGCGCCCGCGCCCGCGGCGCTGATCTTCGCCGACGGCGTGACGCCGCCGCCCGCGCTGCTGGAAGGCGCGGAGCGCACGCAGACGCCGCTGTTTACCTCCCCGCTTCCCGCCGCCCGCGTCATCGAGAAGCTGGCCAATTACCTCGCCAAGCGGCTCGCGGACATGACCGAGCGCCACGGCGTGCTGATGGACGTGCTCGGCGTAGGCGTGCTGATCACCGGGGATTCCGGGGTCGGCAAGAGCGAGCTTGCGCTGGAGCTCATCAGCCGCGGCCAGGGACTGGTGGCCGACGACGTGGTCGAGATCTCGCGCATTGCCGCGACCACGCTCGAAGGACGCTGCCCCCCGCTGCTCAAGGATTTTCTCGAAGTGCGCGGCCTCGGCCTCATCAACATCCGCGCCATCTACGGCGAAACGGCGGTGCGGCCGAAAATGAAGCTGAAGCTGATCGCCCATCTCGAAAAACCCGTCAAGGGCAGCGCGCGCGACACCACCGAGCGCCTGCCGCTGTCGGAGCTTTCCGAGGAAATCCTCGGCGTGACGGTGCGCAAGGTGGTGATTCCGGTCGCCGCCGGCCGCAACCTCGCGGTGCTGCTGGAAGCCGCGGTGCGCAACTACATCCTGCAGCTGCGCGGCAAGGACTCGGCCGCGGAATTTCTCGCACGGCAGAAGCTTGCGATGGATGACAATGCCTAGCGAAGGCACCGGGGGGTACGGGGGACGCGAATAGCGTCCCCTGTTCCGACATGCAGCTCGTCCTCGTCAGCGGTTTGTCGGGTTCGGGCAAGAGCATCGCCCTCGATGTGCTTGAGGACAGCGGCTACTACTGCGTCGACAACCTGCCGGCGACGCTGCTGCTCGACGTCGTCAAGTTCCTCTACGACGGCGGCCACGGCCGCATCGCCGTCAGCGTGGACGCGCGCAGCGTCGCCCTGTCTTCGCTGCCGCAGCACCTCGCGGCGCTGAAGGCGCTGGGCGCCGAAACCACGGTGCTGTTCCTCGAGGCGACCGCGGATACGCTGCTGCGCCGCTTCTCGGAGACGCGGCGCAGCCATCCCCTGGCGGGCGCCGGGCTCACGCTGAGCGAAGCGATCGCGCGCGAGCGCGCGCTGCTCGCGGGGGTCTCCGAACTCGGGCACCATATCGACACGAGCGCGCTGCAGCCCAAAGTGCTGCGCAACTGGATCAAGGACCTGCTAGGACTGGGCGACGGCGCGCTGACGCTGCTGTTCGAGTCGTTCGCGTTCCGCGACGGCATTCCGCTGGATGCGGACTGGGTCGTGGACGCGCGCATGCTGCCCAATCCGCACTACCAGGCGGGCCTCGCCCCGCTCACCGGCCGCGATGCGCCCGTGATCGAATACCTGGAGCGCCAGGAGAAGGTCGGCGCATTCCTCGAGGACGTGCGCGCCTTCCTCGCGCGCTGGCTGCCCGACGTGCGGCGCGACAACCGCAACTACGTGACCGTCGCCATCGGCTGCACCGGCGGGCGGCACCGCTCGGTGTACCTCGCCGAGCAATTGGCGCGCGCGTTCGGCGCCGAGGCGCGGGTGCTGGTGCGCCATCGCGGCCTTGCCGCGGCAGCGGCCGGCGAATGACGCAGGCCGCAACCGAAATTCCGCTGTTCCCGCTCAACACGGTGCTGTTCCCGGGCGGCCTGCTGCCGCTGCGGGTATTCGAGCAGCGCTACCTCGAAATGGCCAAGGCCTGCCTGCGCGACGGTACGCCCTTCGGCGTTTGCCTGATCCGCGCGGGCGGCGAGGTCGGAACGCCGGC
>CAZPNH010000020.1:1618-11577 GCA_964587635.1 uncultured Bordetella sp. | reverse complement strand
CAGGCCATGGATTTCGCCTGCTCGTAGCTCACGTACATGTCCACCATGCGATGCTGCAGTGCCTGGAAGGTGCCGATGGGCACGCCGAACTGCTTGCGCGTCTTCAGGTATTCGAGCGTGGTGTCGCAGGCGAACTTCATGGCGCCCACCGCCTCGGCGCAGATGAGCGCGGTGGCGTAGTCCATCACCTCTTCGATCACCGGCAGCGCGCCGCCCTCGGTACCGAGCAGTTCGCCCGGGGCCTTCGACAGCACGACATCGCCCGCGCGTTGCTCGTCGAGAGTGACGTAGGGTTTGATCTTGACGCTCTTCGCATCCACGAGAAACAAGGACAAGCCCTTGTCCGTCTTCGCGGAAACCACGAACTTGTCCGCGGCAGGCGCGCCGAGCACGACGAATTTCTCGCCGGTGATTTCCCAGCCGCTTCCCGCTTTCTTCGCCTGCACGTCGACTTTGGAAAGGTTGTAGCGCGCACCCTTCTCGGTGTTCGCGAAGGCCATTTTCAGCTTGCCCTCGACTACCGCGGGCAGGATCGCCTTCTTCTGCGCGTCGCTGCCGGCGCGCGCCACGAACTGCGCGCCCAGGCCGACGGTGGCAAGATAGGGTTCGACCAGCATCGCATCGCCCATCGCCTCCATCACGCCCATCAGGTCCACCGCGCCGCCGCCGAAGCCGCCGTAATCCGGCGAAAACGGCAGGCCGGTGAGGCCCATCTCGGCCAGCGTGGCCCAGACGGCCGGGCTCCAGCCGTCCTTGGACGCGATGATTTTCTTGCGCGCCTCGAAGGCATAGTCCTTGGCGAGAAAGCGCCGGACGGAATCGGCGAGGAGTTGCTGCTCTTCGTTGTAGTCAAAGTTCATGTGTCCTCCTACAGCCCCAACGTCATTTTGGAGATGATGTTTCTCTGTATCTCGTTCGAGCCCGCATAGATGGTGGTCTTGCGGAAATTGCAGTAGCGCGGCGCGAGTCCGGCGGTGAATTCGTCGAAATCGGCGTCGTTGGCCACCGACTTGAACGGCTGCGCCATCGGCCCGACCGCCTGCATCGACAGTTCCGTGAGCGCCTGCTGGATCTCGGTGCCCTTGATCTTGAGCATCGAGACGTCCGCGCCCGGCGGCTGGCCGCTGCGGCGCATCTGGTCGAGAAAGCGCAGGTTGGTGATCTCGAGCGCCATCAGTTCGACCTCGACGCGCGTCAGCTTGTCGCGAAAGCGAGCATCCTCGATCAACGGCCTGCCGTCGTCGCCCTTCTGCTTGCCGGCGAAGTCCTTCAGCTTGGCGAGCTCGCGCTTGGAGCCGCCGATGCGGCCCGTGTTCATGCGCTCGTGGCCGAGCAGGTATTTCGCCACCGTCCAGCCCTTGCCTTCCTCGAAGATCAGGTTCTCCGCCGGCACCTTCACGTTGTCGAAGAACACTTCGTTCACCTCGTGCCCGCCGTCCATCAGGATCAGCGGCCGCACGGTGATGCCGGGCGTCTTCATGTCGATGAGGAGGAAGGAAATCCCCTCCTGCCTTTTCGACATCGTCGAATCGGTGCGCACCAGGCAGAAAATCCAGTCGGCGAAATGGCCGAGCGTGGTCCAGATTTTCTGGCCGTTGACGATGTAGTGGTCGCCCTGGCGTTCCGCCTTCGTCTTGAGGGAAGCGAGATCGGAACCGGAACCCGGCTCCGAATAGCCCTGGCACCAGAACACGTCGCCGTTGTAGATGCCGGGCAGGAAGCGTTTTTTCTGCTCCGGGGTGCCGAAGCGCAGGATCACCGGGCCGCACATCGACAGGCCGAAGGGAATCAGCGGCGGCGTGCCGGCGAAGCCGCACTCCTCCTCGAAGATGTAGCGCTGCACCACGTTCCAGCTGGTGCCGCCGAATTCCTTCGGCCAGGAGGGCGCGACCCAGCCCTGCTTGGCGAGGATCTTGTGCCACCGCAGCAGGTCGTCGCGGCTGAGCTCGTCGTAGTTGGCGATCTTGTCGCGCAGGTCCTGCGGCAGGTTGGCTTTCAGCCAGCCGCGTACCTCGTCGCGGAACGCGGATTCTTCCTGGGAATAGTTCAGGTCCATGGTCCCCTCCGGTGGGACTGCAAGTTTACTGCTACCGGGCGCCCGCGGGCAGTGCCGGGAGCCGACGTTTCAAACGGGAATCTAGCGGACGCCGAGCGCCACGGGCAGGCTGCGGGGACCGCGCACGGTGCCTTCGGACCAGGTTACCTGCGCGCCCTCTGCGAGCCTGAATTCCGGGAAGCGCGCCAGCCACTCTTCGATCGCCACCGTCATTTCCAGGCGCGCGAGATTCGACCCCAGGCAGCGGTGCCGGCCCAGGCCGAAGGCCGCGTGGCGGTTCTCGGCGCGGTCGATGATCACGCGGCCGGCGTCGGGAAACATCGCCGGATCGCGGTTCGCCGCGGGAAAGGACAGCAGCACCTGGCCCTTCTCCTTGAACGGGCAGCCGCCGACGGTGGTTTCCTTGACCACTTCCCGGGCCATCGTGACCGGGGCATAGGCGCGCAGGAATTCCTCGATCGCCGTCGGCATGAGCGACGGATCCGCCGCCAGCCGGCGCCGGTCTTCCGGGTGCGTCGCCAGGTGCCAGAGGCTCGCGCCGATGCCGCTCCACGTGGTGTCGATGCCCGCGACCAGCAGGAGCCGCAGCGTGCCGACCAGGTGCGGGTCGGACAGCGGCTGGCCGTCCATGCGCGCATCCAGCAGGAAACTGATGAGGTCGTCGCCGCGTTTATCGCCGCGCTTCTTGATCTCGGTGAAGAAGTAGACGCTCATCTCCTGCAGCGCCGGCATGATCACCGACTCGTCGCTGATGCCGACTTCGAGCACCAGGTGGATCCATTTGCGGAACAGGTCGCCGTCGGTTTCCGGCACGCCGAGCATGTGCGCGATGAGGCGCACCGGGATGTGCTGGGCGTAGTCCACCGCCGCATCGCAGGTCTTCTGGTCGCCGATGGCGTCCAGCAGCTCGCGGCACAGCGCGCGCGTCCTCGGTTCCAGGCGCGCGATCGCCTGCGGCGCGAACGCGGGCAGCAGGAGCTTGCGTGCCGGCGTGTGCTCGGGCGGATCCGAAGTGATCGGCGGCGCGGGCTGCGTCGGGTTGATCTTCTTCTCGCGCACGATCACGCGGCGCGAGGAGAAATGCTCGGAGTCGTAGGCGATTTCGCGCACGTCCTGGTAGCGCGAGGCGAAGTAGGCGCCGTCCTCGAAGCGCGCCGACTGCGCGACCGGACAGCGGCCGCGCAGCTCGTCCCAGATCGGGAACGGATCCTCGATCCAGCGTGGGTCGCGGTGGTCGAAGTCGGAACCCCAGTCCTTCACCGGCGGAGGACGGGTTTTACCGCTATTCATGGGTGAGCCTCACCGCGTGTTCCGGGCAGTTCGCCTGTGCCAGCCTCGCCTTGGCTTCCAGCGCTGGCGGAACCGCACCGTCGCCCTTCACGTGCGCGTTGCCCAGCTCGTCCGCTTCGAACAATTCGGGCGCGATCGAGCAGCAGCGGTTGTGTCCCTGGCAGCGTTCGGCATCGACGCGCACGCGCAGGATTTTCATAGCGAGAAATCGACCACCTGCCGGCCGGTCACGCGCGCCGCGAGCAGATCGTCGAAGGCGCTCTCGAGTTCCTCGAAGCGGATGCGGTGCGCAATCTTCGCGAGATGGCGCGGCCGCAGGTCCGTGGCGAGCCGCTGCCAGAGACGGGCCATGGTGGCGTAGGGATTGTTGACGTTCACGCCGAGCAATCGTACGCCGCGCAGGATGAAAGGCAATATATTCCCGTCGAATGCTGCACCGCCCGCATTGCCGAAGGCGGCGATCACGCCGTCGCGCTGCATGCTGCGCGTAAGCCACGACATCTGGGCGCCGCCGACCGAGTCCACCGCGCCCGCCCACAGCGGAGTTTCCAGGGGACGGCCCGTGTCCTTGATGCCGTCCCTGCCGATAACTTCCTGCGCGCCCAGGCTTTTCAGGTACTCCGCCTGTTCGGCTTTGCCGCTCATCGCCACCACGTGATAGCCGCGCTGCGCGAGGATGTCGATGGCGACGCTGGCGACGCCGCCGGTGGCGCCGTTCACCAGCACCTTGCCCTTCGCGGGCGACAGGCCGTTTAACTCCATCAGGTCCACCGCCAGCGCCGCGGTATGGCCGGCGACGCCGAGCGCGCTCGCCTCGAACAGCGACAGGCCCTGCGGCAGCGGAATCACCCAATCGGCCGGAAACCGCCCGAACTCGGCATAGCCGCCGTCGTGATCGGCGCCCAGGCCGA
Organism: uncultured Bordetella sp.; assembly: GCA_964587635.1. Lineage (GTDB taxonomy): Bacteria > Pseudomonadota > Gammaproteobacteria > Burkholderiales > SG8-39 > RBG-16-66-20. The sequence continues at coordinate 7,320 of CAZPNH010000020.1, read as the reverse complement.
AGCTGTGCACGATGACGTCATCGCCGGGCTTGAAGCGGGCGTCGGCGGACTCTTCGACGGTGCCGGCAAGGTCGATCCCGGCCACCAGCGGAAACTTCAGCGCGATTTTCGCCTTGCCGCGCGCCGTGAGCGCGTCCTTGTAGTTGACGCTGGCAAAAGCGATACGGATCACCACGTCGCCCGCGTCCAGTTCGGCGCGCGATATGATGTCGAATCGGCCCGCGCCGAATCTACCTCCGGCGTGGACTCGGTAAGCCTTCAAACAACGGTGACGCCGCCGTCGGCGACGATGACCTGTCCGGTGATGAAGGCCGCAGCCTCCGAGGCGAGGAACACCGCGATGCCGCCGATATCGCGCGGCACGCCGAGCCGGCGCAGCGGCGTCTCGTCTTCGCGCGCTTTGCGCCGCGCGGCATCCTCCCACAGCGCCTTGGCGAAATCGGTCTTGATCAGGCCGGGCGCAATCGCATTCACGCGCACGTTCTTCGGCCCCCACTCGGCGGCGAGGTTACGGATCAGGTGGTGGTCAGCCGCTTTCGACATGCCGTAGGCGCCGATCACGGTGTTGGCGCGAATGCCGCCGATCGAGCCCACAGTGATGAAGCTGCCGCCGCCGCGCTCGGCCATCCCCGGCAGCGTAAGGGCGGCCAGCCAGAGCACGCTCTTCACGTTGTTGAGAAACACCTTGTCGAAGGCATCGTCCGGAATTTCTGTGAGCGGCCCGTAATACGGGTTCACCGCCGCGTTGGCGATGGCGATGTCGACGCGGCCCCATTTGGCGACGGTCTTGTCGACCAGCGCCTTCAATTCGTCCTTGCGGGAAACGTTGCAGGGCTGCGCGAGCACTTCGAAGCCCTGTTTCTCGAATTCGGCGCGCACGGCTTCGCAGGCTTCGGCCTTGCGGCTGGAAATCACTACTTTGGCGCCGGCGCGGGCCATTTCCTCGGCCATGGACTTGCCGATGCCGCGCGTGGAGCCGGTGACGATGGCGACCTTGCCGCTCAAATCAAACAGGGACTTGGACATGATGGTTTCGCTATGTGAAATTAAATATGACTAAGTTGACACGCCACTATCGTGGATGGAATATCGAAATGCGAAACATTCTGCCGCAGTCCAACCGCCAGCCGCAGCACCGTCGAGGAGACATAAAAAAATGGGCGCTTCTGACCCAGCAGCATCGCTTTCCCCCGCTTCCGGCCCCTACAGCTACGAACACGAAGGCGATCGCCAGTTCGCTACCACGCTCGCGCGCGGGCTGGAGGTACTGCGCTGCTTCACGCCGCTCGAGCCAACGCTCGGCAACAAGGAAATTTCCGTGCGTACCGGCCTGCCCAAGCCGACCGTCTCGCGCCTCACCTACACGCTCACCAAGCTGGGCTACCTGCGCCACAACATGCGCATGGGCAAATACCAGCTCGGCTCGGCGGTGCTGTCGATCGGCTACCCGCTCCTCGCCTCGATGAGCATACGCCAGATCGCGCGCCCGTTCATGAAAGAGCTCGCCGACTACACCAACGGCTCGGTGAACATGGGCGTGCGCGACCGGCTCAACATGGTCTACGTGGAAGCCTGCCGCAGCGGCAACCTCGCGACGCTGCCCGACATCGGCACCTCGGTGCCGATCGGCCAGTCGGTGATCGGCCGCGCCTTCCTCTATGCCTGCACGCCGCCCGAGCGCGAGGCCGTGCTCAACCAGATGAAGGTGAAGGATCCGGAAATGCTGCGCAAGTACAAGACGCAGATCGACAAGAGCCTGGAGGACATCCGCGGCAAAGGCTATTGCGTCGCCACCGGCGAACTGCGCCGCGAAGTGCACGCGGTCGGCGTACCGATGCGCCGCAGCGTGGACGGCGAAATCGTCACCTTCAACTGCGGCGTGCCGACGTTCCTGCTGAAGAAAGGCCAGCTTGAGGAAGACCTCGGGCCGCGCCTGGTGTCGATGGTGCGCAACATCGAAGCTGCGCTGGGCATTCACTAAGACACGGTTTTACCGGATTTACTTTCCGATTCCCGCGCCGCGGCGCCGTAAATGCCGCGCGACATCGTCGAGGGCGCGGCTTCCATGAGCGCGCGATAGACGGTCGCGCGCGCCGCGTGCACTTCACGGCTCGACGGCTCCGCGTCGGCCGCCCAATCCACCAGGTGCGCCGCGAGGCGCGCGTCGCCGGCCGCCAGCAGCGCGCGGCTGCGCTCGAGCAGCCGTTCGATGCCGCCGGCCAGCGCGGCCAGCTCCTGTCCGACTGCGCGCCGCGGCGCGGGCTTCAATTCGCTCGGCACGCCGCTGTGCCAGCCGCCGAAGCAGCGCCACAAGTTGCGCACGATGAATTCGGGCTCGTCGTACACGGGCCTGAGGTAGGGCTTGGCCGCCAGCGCCGCCGGCGGCCGCACGGCCTCGAGGATTTCGTAGAGCGTCTCGCCCGCGTTCAGCCGTTCCAGCGTCTGGTTGACGAGCGACTCCAGGTAGGCCGCGGTATCCAGCAGCGCCGCCTGCACGCGCGCCGCGCCGGCGATCGGCAGGCCGTGGCCCGGCAGCAGCAGCTCGGGCTTGAGCGCGGCCATGGCGCGCAGCGCCGCCGCCCACTCCACCGCGTAGCGCTGCACTTTCTGCGGGTTGCCCGCATTGGGCGCCGCCCAGATGAACAGGTCTCCGGTACACAGCGTTTTCGTCTCGGGCAGGAACACCCAGGTATGGTCGTCGGTCTCGCCTTTGGCGTGGTGCAGCTGGAAGCGCGCGCCGCCGACGGAAAATTCGAGCGCGTCCGCGTAGGTTTGCGTCGGCGCCTGGAAATCCACCGGCCACTGCGTGGCGACGCCGAACTGGCGCGTGTTGATGATGGAGTTGTAGCCGGCGGTGCGGACGTAGCGCTACATGCGCGGCAGGACGTTGTCGTGGCCGACGATGCGCGGCGGCGGCCAGCGGCGCTCGCTTGCCTCGGCGAGGAACGGCGGCAGGCCATAGGCGTGGTCGACGTGGCCGTGCGTGTAGACCGCGGTGTGCACGCGTTCGCCGTTCCAGCGGCGCACGGCATCGAAACTGAGCTTGTGCGAGGCGGGATGGTAGGAGCCGGTGTCGACCAGCACCAGCCCTTCGCCGGTCTTCACGGCGGTGACGTTGACGAAGGCCTTGAAGAACGCCACGCCGGGCGCGAGTTCCTCCAGCAGCCGGGGACCCGCGAATGGATGGAAGTCCGCCTGCGTGGTGCTCGCTTCCCCGCTCCACAGGCGATCGGTTCGTTTCAGCAGTTCGGACATGAGAGGTTCCCGGCAGGAATACCAACAAGGTAGACTTTACGCGAGGAGGTGGCCTGTGAGGAGGATGCTGTTTTCCCATTGCGCGAGCGCAATCCTTGCCAGCGCGTTGGTGATCGCCACCGGCGCGCACGCGCAGCAATTTCCGATTCCCGGCAAGACGATCCGCATCGTGGTGCCGTTTTCGCCCGGCGGCGCGACGGACACGCAGGCGCGCCAGATCGCGCAGAAGCTCGGCCAGTCGCTCGGCAATCCGGTGGTCGTGGACAACAAGCCGGGCGGTTCCACCGTCATCGGCGCGCGCGAAGTGATGAAAGCGGCGCCGGACGGCCACACGCTGCTCTACACCATCGCCATCCACACCCAGTTGCCGTACCTGTACCGCACGCCGCCCTGGGACGTATTCACGGATTTCACGCCCATCACCGCGGGCGCGCTGGGCGGCACCGTGCTCACCGCGCACCAGTCGGTGCCGGCCTCGAATCTGAAAGAGCTGATCGCCTACGCCAAGGCGCATCCCGGCAAGCTCAATTACGCCTCCTTCGGTCCCGGCACCACCGCGCACCTGAACGGCGAGTGGCTGCGGCGCCTGACCGGCATCGACATCGTGCACGTCCCCTACAAGGGCGCGGGCGACGCCATGAAGGACCTGCTCGCGGGCGAGGTGCAGCTGTTCTTCGACGGCGTGGATACGGCAATCCGCAATACCCGCACGGGCAAAGTAAAAATGATCGCCGCTGCGACCGAGAAGCGCATCCCGGCGCTGCCCGATCTCGCCACCATGAAGGAACAGGGCGTGGACCTCGGCATCGACGGCTTCCTCGGCTTCTTCGGCCCCGCCGGCATGGCGCCCGCCACGCTGGACGCGATCTACAAGGAACTCGCGCGCGCCATCGCGTCGCCCGAAATCCGCGACACGTTCCTGCGCGACGGCTACGCGGCGGGCGGCATGCCGCCGGCGGAGTTCACGAAATTCCTGCGCGGCGTATCGGATCGCTGGGCGGGCGTGATCCGCGACGTGGGCGTGAAACTGGATCAGTAGATGGGACCTCTTGCCGGAATCAAGGTAGTCGAATTCGAGGCGATCGGCCCCGGGCCGTTCGCCGGGATGCTGCTTGCCGACATGGGCGCCGACGTGATCGTGATTGACCGTCCCGCGTCCGCGGGCCTCGGCCTGGAGCGCCAGCGCTGGATGGACGTGATGATGCGCGGCAAGCGCTCGGTGACGCTCGACCTCAAATCGAAGGACGGCGCCGCCGCCGCGCTCGAGCTGCTGGCGCGCGCCGATGCGCTCATCGAAGGATTCCGTCCCGGCGTCATGGAGCGGCTGGGCCTGGGGCCCGACGCGGTGGCGAAGCGCAACCCGAAACTGGTCTACGGCCGCATGACCGGCTGGGGCCAGGACGGCCCCATGGCGGCGCGTGCGGGGCACGACCTGAACTACATCGCGCTGGCCGGCGTCCTGCATGCCTTCGGCCGCAAGGGCAACGCGCCGGTGCCGCCGCTCAACCTGGTCGGCGACTTCGGCGGCGGCGGCATGCTGCTCGGCTTCGGCATTGCCTGCGCGCTGGTCGAGGCGCGCGCCTCGGGCAAGGGCCAGGTGGTGGACGCCGCCATGGTCGAAGGCGCTTCGCTCCTCGCCACGATGTTCTCGGGCATGCTCGCCGCGGGGTCCTGGAAGGAAGAGCGCGGCAGCAACATCCTCGACACCGGCGCGCCATGGTACGAGGTGTACGAGACGAAGGACGGCAAGCACGTTTCCATCGGCGCCATCGAAGCCAAGTTCTATGAGGAATTGCTTTTGCGTTTGGGACTGCAAAGCCGCGATCTCCCGGCACAGCATGACCGCAAGGGCTGGCCAGCCCTGAGGAAGATGTTCTCGGAGAGATTTCTCGAGAAGACGCGCGACGAATGGTGCGCGGTGTTCGAGGGTTCGGACGCCTGCTTCGCGCCGGTCCTGAATTTCTCCGAGGCGAGGACGCACGCGCACAACACAGCGCGCAAGAGTTTTGTCACCGTCGGCAAGGTCGAGCAGCCGGCGCCCGCGCCGCGCTTCTCGCGAACCCCCGCGGCGATCCGCCGAGCGCCGCCGGAACGCGGCGAGGGCGGCAAGGAAGCATTGCTGGAATGGGGTTTTTCCGAGGAAGAAGTTTCCAGGCTCAAAAATCGGGGCCTCGGTTTCGCGTGAACGGACCTCTCGACGGTCTCAAGGTCCTCGACATCTCGAACGTCATTGCCGGCCCCTTCGCCGCCGCGCTGCTGGGCGATTTCGGCGCCGATGTGCTGAAAGTCGAACTCCCCGTCGGCGAGGATGGCAAAGGCGGCGATGCGCTGCGCGCGCTGCCGCCGCACAAGGACGGCAAGCCGCTGCTGTGGAAGGCGGTGAACCGCAACAAGCGCGCCATCACCCTGGACCTGCGCAAGCCGGAAGGCCAGGCGCTGTTCCGCAA
>CAZPNH010000020.1:0-1518 GCA_964587635.1 uncultured Bordetella sp. | reverse complement strand
CCCGGCTATCCGATCGGCGATCCCATCGGCGGCGTGTTCGGCGCCTTCGGCGTGCTCGCCGCCCTGCTGCATCGCGCGCGGCATCCCGATGCGCCGGGCCAGGAGATCGACCTCTCCTGCACCGAGGCAGTGATGCGGCTGCTGGAAGTCCTGCCGATCGAATACGACCAGCTCGGCCAGGTGCACGAGCCGGTGGGCAACGGCAACGCCTATGTCGCGCCCTCGGGCGTGTTCCGCGCCGCCGACGGCGAGTGGGTGACCTTCACCGCCGCGACGCAGAACGTGTTCGAGCGCTTCTGCGCGCTCATCGGCCGCAGGGAGCTGGTCGCGGACTCAAGGTATGCGAACAACCAGCAGCGCATGAAGAATGCCGCCGCGTTGAACGCCATCGTCGCCGACTGGATCGCCGCGCGGCCGTACCGGCAGGCGATCCGCGAATTGTCCGAGGCCGGCGTCTCGGTGGCGCCCGTGTACTCCAACCGCGACATTGCCGAAGACGAGCACTTCCGCTTCCGGGAGTCCGTCACCAGGATAAAAGACGCGGACTTCGGGGAAGTCGCGGTGCCCTGCGTGGTGCCGCGGCTCTCCGCGACGCCGGGAGAGGTCCGTACTTCAGGCCCCGCCGCCGGCGCGCACAACGCCGAGGTCTACGGCGGCTGGCTCGGCCTGTCCGACGCCGAGCAGGCGGCGCTGCGCCGCGGCAGCGTAATATAGAAAAAAGAGGAAGGAGAACCCGCATGTTCGGCCGCCTGATGCCCCGCGAGGGTAATTTCTTCGAGCTGTTCAACGCCCATGCCGAGCGCATCGTGGAGGGCAGCCGCGAGCTCGCGCTGATGATCACCACCTTCACCGAGGTGGAAAAACACGCCCGCTACATCGACGAGTCCGAGCGCGCCGCCGACAAGCTCACGCACGAAACCATCACGCTGCTGCACAAGACCTTCATCACGCCCTTCGACCGCGAGCAGATCCACCAGCTGATCACCCGGATGGACGACATCCTCGACCTGATGCAGGACGTGGCCGAGTCGATCGTGCTCTACGACATCCGCAAAATCACGCCCGAATCCAAGCAGCTGGCCGAGATCTGCCAGATGTGCTGCGAGCGGGTGCGCACCGCGGTATCGCTCTTGAAGAACGTCAAGGACGCCGAGGCGATCCTCAAGACCTGCCAGGAAATCGACCGGCTGGAATCCGACGCCGACCGCGTGATGCGCTCGGCGATGTCCAAGCTGTTCCGCGACGAAGCCGACGTCAAGCAGCTCATCAAGCTGCGCACCATCTACGAGCTGCTCGAGCAGATCACCGACCGCTGCGAGGATGTCGCCAACATCATCGAAGGCATCGTGCTGGAGAATTCCTGAACCGCTGATGGAAGTCTCGCAGATCAGCCTCGGGATCGTGGTGGCGCTGGTGCTGGTGGCGCTGGCCTTCGATTTCATGAACGGCTTCCACGACGCCGCCAATTCGATCGCCACCGTGGTGTCCACCGGCGTGCTCAAGCCCCACCAGGCGGTG
>CAZPNH010000019.1:0-11581 GCA_964587635.1 uncultured Bordetella sp. | reverse complement strand
AAAACACGGCGCCGGTGCCGGCGGCGGCATAGCCGACCAGCTGCATGCCGTTCTTCAGGGTGAGCGCGTGATTGAGCAGCGGCCCGAGGAACCAGCCCAGCAGCCCGGTCATCAGGAGCAGCAGGACGATGCCCAGTGCGCTGTTGCGGTTGGCGGCGATGCCGAATTGCAGGCCGATCACGGCCGCGAACAGGACCAGCGAGGTGAGGATCGGGCTTGCGACGAACACGGCCGCCGTGGACATGCCGATATAGGCGCCGATGACCGTCGGGACCATGGTCAGCGCGAGCAGCATGTAGGTGTTGCGCAGGACTTTCTGCGTGTCCGGCGCGATGGCTACGCTGCCGAATCCGGGGTTCACTGTCTGCAGTTCTGGTTCCATGCGTTCCTCCTAGTGTTGACGCCAGTATAAGACCAATCGGGGCCGCCGAAGTTTCAATAAAAAGCCCATGTCCGCCAACAGGTTAAAATGGGGGCGTTACGGCGATATTTCAAGGAGAGTTGGCAGAGCGGTCGAATGCGGCGGTCTTGAAAACCGTTAGCCCGCAAGGGCTCGGGGGTTCGAATCCCTCACTCTCCGCCACGACCAATTTTCCCGTCCCCGCATGGCCCTGATCGTCCAAAAATTCGGCGGTACCTCGGTGGGCTCGATCGAGCGCATCCGCAACGTCGCCTGGCGCGTCGCCAAGTGGCAGTCGGCCGGCCACCGCATCGTGGTGGTGCCCTCCGCGATGTCGGGGGAGACCAACCGGCTGCTGACGCTCGCCGCCGGGCTGCAGGAGCACCCGGACCCGCGCGAGCTCGACGTGGTGGCATCCACCGGCGAGCAGGTCACGGTCGGCCTGCTGGCGATGGCGCTGCTCGCGCTCGGGGTCAAGGCGCGCAGCTACGCCGGCTGGCAGGTGAAGGTCCTGACCGATTCCGCCCACACGCGGGCGCGCATCATCTCGATCGACGAGGTGAACCTGCGCCAGGACCTGGAGAACGGCTGCGTCGCAGTGGTCGCGGGCTTCCAGGGCGTGGACGCGCAGGGGAACATCACCACGCTCGGCCGCGGCGGCTCGGACACCTCGGCGGTCGCGCTCGCCGCGGCGCTGGGCGCCGACGAATGCCAGATCTACACCGACGTGGACGGCGTCTACACCACCGATCCGCGCATCGTGCCGGAGGCGCGGCGCCTCAGCACGATTACCTTCGAGGAAATGATCGAGATGGCCGGCGCCGGCTCCAAGGTGCTGCAGATCCGCTCGGTCGAGTTCGCCGGCAAGTACAGGGTGCCGACGCGCGTGCTCTCCAGCCTCACCGACCCGAAGCTGCCGGTGGAGCAGGAGGCGCGTTCGGGCACGCTCATCACTTTCGAGGAAGACCCGCACATGGCGATGGAAAAAGCGATCGTTTCCGGCGTGGCCGCCCAGCGCGACGAGGCCAAGGTTACCGTCCATGGCGTGCCCGACAAGCCCGGCATCGCCTACGCGATCCTCGGGCCGATCGCCGACGCCGGCATCAACGTCGACGTGATCGTGCAGAACGTGAGCCACGACGGCACCACCGACCTGTCCTTCACCGTGAGCCGCGGCGACCTGCCGCGCGCCATGAAAATGCTCAGGGACCAGGTCAAGCCGCACATCCACTGCCGGGACGTGACGGGCGACGAGCACATGGCCAAGGTGTCCATCGTCGGCCTGGGCATGCGCTCGCACGCCGGCATCGCCGCGAAGATGTTCCGCACGCTGGCCGAAGAGGGCATCAACATCCAGATGATCTCCACCTCGGAAATCAAGATCTCGGTGGTAGTGGACGAAAAGTACGCCGAGCTCGCGGTGCGCGTATTGCACAAGGCTTTCGAGCTGGATCAAGGGTAAAATCGCCCTTCGCCGGAGAGATGCCCGAGTGGCCGAAGGGGGCGCCCTGCTAAGGCGTTATAGCGGCTTAAACCGTTATCGAGGGTTCGAATCCCTCTCTCTCCGCCATTCAGCCTTGAATAACCTTCTGAAGTGGATGCTGGTGGCGGTCTGCATGGCGGCGGCGCAGGGTGCGCTCGCCGGCGATGCCGCGATCGGTACCCGCGTCGGCGGCGATCTGGCCGATCTCAAGAGCAAGCTCGCCCCGCTGGAGGAGGCAGGAACCAAGGTCCTCCAGGCTGCGCCGGGCGCCTACGGCGAACTCGCTGCGACGCTCGGCCGGATCCACGACGCTCGCGAACAAGCCGACATGGCTGCCAATGCCTGGCGGGGCGCCGCTTCGCTTCTTCTTCTGTGGGCGGCGGTCCTCGCATTCCGCGGCATGACGGCAGGCGCGCGGGCGCGCGTCCTGAACGACGCGCTGCATGCCCGCGGCGCCGTCCTGCTGCTCGGGCTCGAACTCGCGAATTGGGCGGTATTGGCCGCGGGCGCCTACCTGCTGATCAAATTTTTCTTCGACCGCGACGGCCACCAGGAACTGCTGGGGGTGGCCCTGCTCTGGGCGATCGTGCGCTGGCGGCTGTTCATGGTGCTGCTCGCCACGGTTCTGCGCCCGGGCACACCCCATTTCCGCCTGATCGCCATGAGCGATGCGGCTGCGCGCCAGGTCCAGGCCATCCTCGCCGTCACCGTGTTTGCCGGCTTTGCGGGGATCGCGGTGATGCCGGTCCTGCTGCGGGCGGAGTTGCCGGTTCCCGCGGGGCAGGTCCTCGTACTGCTGCAGGGCGTGCTGGTCGCCGCGGGCTGCGCGCTCGCGTTGTGGCGTTACGCGGCGTCGCACCCCGCGCCGACCCTCGCGGCCCGGCTCTGGCTCTGGCTGGGCGGCGCGGCGATCGTGCTGCTGTGGCTGGTGTGGAGCGTGGATGTCCTCCTGCTCGAATTCTCCAGCTACGACGCGCTGGCCTGGTCGCTGCGCATCGCCGTGTTCGCCTACGTGGTCGATGCGCTGCTGGGTCTTTCCTCCCATTCTTCCCGGGTGCAGTTCCTGCAGCGCTCCATCACGGCAGCGGCCGTGCTGGCGATCGCCATCCTGCTCGCCCAGGTCTGGCTGGTCGAGGAGCTCGCGCTGGTGCCGGCCGCCACCTGGATAACGGTCCGCCGATCGCTGGTCACCGCGTCGGTGACGCTGTTCCTGGTCTACGTCGCCTGGCGCTACCTGCACCATTGGACCGAAGCGCGGTTGCGCGCCGCCGCGCCGGGCCTCGTGCCCGGCGGCGGCGCCGACCCCGAGGAGGAAGAGGAGGGCGCGACCCCCGCGTCGCGGCTGACGACGATCCTGCCGATGCTGCGCATCCTGGCGGGCATCGCGATCCTGCTGATCGTGGTCCTGCTCGCGCTCTCGCAGCTTGGCGTGGAAATCACGCCGCTCCTTGCCGGCGCCGGCGTATTCGGCCTGGCGATCAGCTTCGGCTCGCAGGCGCTGGTGCGCGACATCGTCTCGGGGATCTTCTTCATGGCGGACGACGCCTTCCGCGTGGGCGAGTACATCGACACCGGCCGCCTCAAGGGCACGGTGGAGCGGATCTCGCTGCGTTCGGTGCGGCTGCGCCACCAGAACGGGCAGGTCCACACCATTCCCTACGGCCAGCTCACGTCGATCACGAATTTCAGCCGCGACTGGCAGACGGTGAAATTCAACCTGCGGCTGGCGCGCGACACCGACATCGAAAAGGTGCGCAAGACGGTGAAGCAGCTCGGCCAGGAGATGCAAAAGGACCCGGAGCTCGCCAAGGAACTGCTGCAGCCGCTCAAGCTGCAGGGTGTCGCCGAGATCGCCGACAGCGCTCTGGTGGTGCGGCTCAAATTCACCGTCCGGCCGCTGAAGCCGAGTTGGGTGCAGCGCGAAGCGCTCAAGCGCATCTACCGCGTCTTCGGCGAGAAGGGCATCGAATTTGCCTCCAACGCGATCGTGGTGCAGACAGCCGGCCAATCGGGTTTGCCGCTGGAAATTGCGGGTGCCGCTGCGTCGTCCGCCCAGCCGCCCGAGGCCTGAGCGGCTGCAGCGCATCCACTGCATCCATCCCATCCGGCCATGACACTCAGACGGACCACGCTGCGACAGGCTGGCGCCGACTACGAAATCCGCATCGTCGGCCAGCGGCGCATGCCGCTGCGCGATTTCTACCACGCGCTGCTCGAGCTTCCCTGGTGGGCGACCATCAGCGCGATCAGCGGCGCGTTCCTCGCCGCCAATGCCGTGTTCGCCCTGGCCTACGAGTTCCTGGGCGGCGTGGAGCATGCCGCGCAGGGTTCGTTCGCCGACGCCTTCTTCTTCAGCGTGCAGACCATGGGGACCATCGGCTACGGTGCGATGTACCCCGCGTCCACCGCGGCCAACGTGGTGGTGGTCATCGAATCGATCGTGAGCCTGCTGCTCACCGCGATGTCGACGGGCATCGTGTTCGCCAAGCTGTCGCGCTCGACCGCGCGCTGCGTGTTCACGCGCCACGCGGTGATCTCGCCCGCCGACGGGGTGCCGACGCTGATGTTCCGCCTCGGCAACGAGCGCGGCAACCAGATCGTCGACGCGAAAATCCGCGTCGTCCTCTTCCGCACCGAGCGGACCAGCGACGGGAGAACGTACTACCCCCAGGTCGACCTCCCTCTGGTGCGCGACCAGGCGCTGTCGCTGTTCCGGTCGCTGAGCGTGGTCCACCGGATCGACGAGGCGAGCCCGCTGCGCGGCGAGACGCCGGCGTCGATGCTCGCCCATGAGATCGAGCTGCAGGTGATGGTCATTGGCCTCGACGACGTGACGATGCAATCCGTCCACGCGGGCCACCGCTACTTCGCCAAGGACATCCTCTGGGGCGCGCGGCTTGCGGATGTCCTCAGCGAGACCCCGGATGGCCACGTTCTGCTCGATCTTCGCCGCTTCCACGACGTCGAGCCGACCGCGCCCACGGCGGATTTTCCGTATCCGTCTGCGGACAATCCCCGATGAAACCGGCGGTTGCGGCGGTACTCGCTGCCATCGGCCTTTGCGCCGCTCCCGCGCTCGGGCAGGAAACGCGCGGCTATTCCTACGGCGTCGGCCGCATCGCATGGACTTTTCCCGAGGGATTGGCGGCCGAGTTCGTCGTGCCGCGCTGGTCGGCCGGCGAGCGCGTGCAATGCGCCGGCAAGGATCTGCGCTGCGAAGTGCAGGTGAATGCGCGCGACATCTCCGTGCCGGAAGAGGACCGCAGGGCGGAGCTCCGGCAGGCGATGCGCCTGAAGCTGCCGAAACTGAACAACCTGCCCCTGAATCTACAGACTTACGGCGCGAAACCCGGCGTGGTCTACGTCACGCTCGAGAATCCCCGGCGCGCGGACGGCGCTCGCTACATGACGCTCGGTTATGCCTACAAGGGAACTGCCGTGATCGGCTTCGAGCTTGCCGCCAATAGTCCGGCCGATGTGGCCCGGGTCCTGGGGCTGGTGGACGGGGCCCGGGCGCTCGACGCGCTGGAGATGTGGACGCTGCGGCTGAAGGATTTTCTCGCGGTGTGCGGGGAGCGCTTTCCCGCCTACAAGGAGGCGAACGAGCGCGCCTTCGCTGCGTCGCCGTTCGCCGCGGTCAATGCCGTGCGCGAAGCCGCGCAGCCCGAGCCTTCGACGGTGCAGCTCGTCGCGCGCCAGCGCCTGATGGATTTCACCACGGCCTTCGACGGCAATCTGCCCGAGCGCCGGCGCTACTTCTGCGAAGGTTTCCCGCAGTGGGTCGCCCGGGCGGCGGAAACGCTCTGAATTGAGCGGTCGCGCGCTCAGCGCCTGGGCGGCAGCAGCTCCGACGCGCTGAGGATCTCCGCGATCACGCCGCGCAGCAAATTGCGCAGCCAGGTGATCTCCGGATCGTTCGACAGGCGCGCGCTCCAGAGCAGGACGTGCGGCATCGGCTCGACGGCCAGCGGCAGGGGCATCGCCACCACGTCGAAGCGCTGGGTCGCGTCGACCATCACGATGGCGGGCAGCGTGGCCAGCAGGTCGGACCTGGCCAGCAGCGGCGCAACCGCGGCGAAATTGGGCACGCGGGCGGCGACGTTGCGCTTCAGGCCGGCCGCGGCGGCGGCGTCGCTCACCGGGTTGTTCACGCGATCGCCCACGCCGACCGCCACGTGGGGCCACTGCGACCACGCTTTCCGGCCCCACTTCGCAAATGCCGGATGTCCCTTGCGGCCGAAGCAGCACCACCGCAGAGCGCCCACCGGTTCGGCGGCGATGCCGTCGGGCAGGCGAAGGCCCGAGGGTCCGAACGCCAGGTCGAGATGCCCTTCGACGACATCCAGCAGCATGTTGTGCCTCGGGCTTACCCATTCGAGGACCACGCCGGGCGCCTGCTTGCGCACCCGCGCCAGCAGGCTGGGAAACAGCGTCAGCGCCAGGTCCGGCAGCGCCAGCCGGAAGCTCCGCACCGAGGTGGCGGGATTGAAGGCGCGTCTGGGGCTCAGCACGCGCTGAACGTTGCGCAGGATGGGCCGCACCTGTTCGATCAGGTCCGTCGCGAACGGGCTGGGCTGCATGCCGCCGCCCGCCTTCACCAGCAGGGGGTCGCCGAGCTGCTCGCGCAGCCGCGACAGCGCGTGGCTCACCGCCGACTGGGTGCGGCCCAGCCGCTCGGCGGCGCGCGTGACGCTGCGCTCCGACATCAGCACTTCCAGCACCACGAGCAGGTTGAGGTCAATGCGCCGGAGATCGATTTCGTTCATCGCCGATGAAAATTACTTGTTGGACGAGACATGCATGACGTTCATATCCTATCCGCATACTGAACCATTTGAATAGGGGAAGGAGATGCAGACATTCACCCCGGCGCGCCGGCGGGCCCTGGGCCGACTGGGCGCGCTCGGTCTGGCTGTCGCCACGCCAAGGACGCTTCTCGCGCAGACCGCGAGCCAGGTGCCCGAAGTGCTGGGGACGAACCACGTGCGCGCGGTTTCATCCGCCTGGAACGGCCGCCCGTGCCTGGCGGTCGAACTCAGCGACGAGGCGCAGGCCCGCGCGCTGGTCAGCGGCGGCAACGGTCCGAGCTACGCCATCGTGCAGCAGGAATTTACGGATGGGATCATCGAGACCGATATCGCCGCCGAACTCACGGGCAAGGGCGCGCCGGATGCGCGCGGCTTCGTCGGCATTGCATTTCACATTAGCGCCGACCTGAGTACCTACGAAGCTGTCTATCTGCGCATGACCAACGGACGGCTGAATGAGCCGAAGCCGCCGGCGCCCCGCATCGATCGGGCGATCCAGTACGTGGCCCACCCCGATTTCCACTACCCGGTCTCGCGCGAGAAGTTTCCGGGCCGCTACGAGCGCGGTGCCGACATCGCGCTCGGGCGCTGGCACCGCCTGCGGCTCGAGATCCAGGGATCGCGCGCGCGGGTGCTGGTGGATGGCCAGGAGGTACTGACCGTCGAGGATCTGCACTACGCCGGACGCCGCGGCCCGGTGGGGCTGTTCGTCGACGACGGTTCGCGCGGCTACTTCCGCCAGTTGAGCGTGGCGGGCGCCTGACGGAGATCAGGGCCCGAAGCTGGAGCGGATCTGGATGCCCCAGGATTCGCCGACCCGGGTGAGGATGTACAGCGACTCGTAAGTGCCGATTTCGGTGCCGTCGCTGCGGAAGCGCGTGTACGAAAGCGCGACGTGCGCCTTCCGCTCGTTGAACTGCACCAGCTCGCGCTTGCGCCAGACGCTGTGGTTCCAGTCGTCTTCCGCCTTCAGCCGCGCGAACAGGTCCATCGGGTTGCTGCCCGGCCTTTCGTAGATCTTGAGCGTTCCGCCCGCAAAGCGCACGTGCGGGAAGTGCATCGCGCGGTCCATCGCGTCGGCGTCGTGCGCGTTCAGCCCCGCCATGAAGGCGTCGAGCACTTCCATGCAGGCGGCATGGACCTCTTTTTGCGTGGGAAATTTCGTCATGCCCACAGCCTACACCTCCGGCAACGGCTTCCGGGATAATGACCGGGTGCGAGGCCGAGCGGAGGACGAATTGCAGCAGAGGATACAGGCCGCCCGGGAACACCATCAGGCGGGGCGCCTGCCGGAAGCCGAGCGCATCTGCCAGGAGGTTCTACGATCCAATCCGAAGCAGCCGGACGCGCTCAACCTGCTCGGCGTCATCGCGCACCAGACCGGAAAAAATCTCGTTGCCGTTGAACTGATCGAAAATGCCATCCGCCAGCAGCCTGCGAATCCGAAATTCCTCAACAATCTGGGCGAAGCCAACCGCGCGCTGGGGCGGCTCGACGAAGCGCTCGCCTGCTACGCCAAGGTGCTGGCGATCGAACCGGGCCACTTCGGCGCGCTGGTCAACCGCGGCAACGCCTTGCAGCAGCTCAAACGTTATGAAGAGGCGGTGGCCTGCTACGACCAGGCGCTGGCGATCCAGCCGGAATACGCAGCCGCGTGGAGCCACCGCGGCATGGCGCTGCAGGAGCTCAAGCGCTACGGCGAGGCGGCCGCCAGTCATCGCAAGGTGATCGCGCTGCGGCCGGACTTCACCGAGGCGTACAGCAACGCCGGCGTTGCGCTCAGGGACGAGGGCAAGCTGGACGAAGCGATCGCCAGTTACCGGCAGGCGCTGGCGTTGAAGCCGGCGTTCGCCGAAGCGCATTGCAACCTGGGAATCGCACTCAAGGACCAGGGCAAGCTCGAGGAGGCGATCGCCTGCCAGCGCAAGGCGCTGGCGATCAACGCGGATTTCGCCGAGGCGCATTTCGCGCTGGGCGTGGCGCTCAAGGACCAGGGCGGGCTGGAGGAGGGCATCGTCGGCTTCCGCAGCGCGCTTGCGCTCAGGCCGGATTTTTCCGAAGCGCATTTCGCGCTCGGTGTGGCGCTCAAGGACCAGGGCCGGCTGGACGAGGCCATCGCCAGCTACCGAACCGCGCTGTCGTTCAAGCCGGATTTTTTCGAAGCGCACAACAACCTGGGAACCGTGCTCGGGGACCGGGGTAGGCGGACGGAAGCGATCGCTTGTTATCGCCAGGCGATATTCTTCAAGCCGGATTCCGCCGAAGCGTACAACAACCTCGGGGTCGCGCTTGCGCACCAGGGCAAGCCGGCGGAGGCGCTCGCGTGCTACCGCAAGGCGCTCGCGTACAGGCCGGATTTTGCCGAGGCGCGCTGGTCGATCGCGATGTCGAAGCTTCCCGCCATCTTCGGTCCCGGCGTCGACCCGGCCGATTGCCGGGCGGCCTTCGATGCCGCGCTCGCGGAGCTCGACGCCTGGTTCACGGGCGAACGCGTCAAAGAGGGATACAAGGCCGTCGGTAGCCAGCAGCCCTTCCTCCTGGCTTACCAGGAGGAAAACAACCGCGATCTCATGTCCCGCTACGGCGTTCTGTGCTGCAGGCTGATGGACGATTGGCTGCAGCGCCAGGAGGGGCTCAAGCGCGGCGGCACCGCGCCGGCCGGCAAGATCCACCTGGGGATCGTTTCGCAGCACTTCTACGATCATTCGGTCTGGCAGGCGCTGATCAAGGGATGGCTGCAGCACCTCGACCGCGGGCAGTTCGAACTCCATCTGTTCCATCTGGGAGCGACGCAGGATGATGAGACGGCCTTCGCCCGGCGCAGCGCCAGCACTTTCATCCACGGCAAGGGCGATTTGCGGCATTGGGTCGAAGCGCTGCTCGCGCAGCGGCTGGACGTGCTCATGTACCCCGAAATCGGCATGGACCCGATGGCCATCAAGCTGGCGAGCATGCGGTTTGCCCCGGTTCAGCTGACGACCTGGGGCCATCCGCAAACCAGCGGGCTGCCGACGATCGACTACTACCTCTCGGCCGAAGGCCTCGAACCCTGCGACGCCGGCGCGCACTATTCGGAGCGCTTGATCAGTCTGCCCAACCTGGGCTGCGCCTATCCCCTCATGCCCGTCGCCGCCACGGAGCCGGATCTGCGCGCGCTGGCCATCGACGGGTCGCAGCCCCTTTTGATCTGTCCCGGCACGCCGTTCAAGTACGCGCCGCAGTTCGATCATGTGTTCGTGGATATCGCGCGCGCACTCGGCCGGTGCCAGTTCGTATTCTTCGTGCCCCCGGCGACCGACCAGTCGGACCTGGTGCAGCAGCGTTTGCGATCGGCGTTCAGGCAAGCCGGATTGCGCTACGAGGATTTCGTCACGCCGATTCCTTGGCAGCAGGAGCGCGCCTTCTATGGCCTGCTGCAGCGCGCGGACGTATTCCTCGACACCATCGGTTTCTCCGGGTTCAATACGGCCATGCAGGCGGTGGAGTGCGGCCTGCCCATCGTTACCCGTGAAGGACGATTCATGCGCGGGCGCCTGGCAGGGGGGATTCTGACTCGCATCGGACTGCAGGAACTCGTGGCGCCCACGCAAAGCGCCTACGTCGCGCTCGCGGTCCGGCTCGCGAGGGACGCGGAATACCGCCAGCGCGTGCGGGCGAAGATGCGGGAGGCGAGGGGCATTCTGTACGAGGATCCCGCGCCGATCCGGGCCATGGAAAGTTTCCTTGCCAGCGTAGCCGCCAGATGACCGCCGACGACGAAGCCGAAGCCTTGATCCGCGCCCGGGACTTCACCGGGGCCGAGAAGCTGCTCGCGAAGGCCGCCAAGGCCGCGCCGGATTCAGCCCGCGTCCAGCACCTGCTCGGCGTCGCCGTTCACGAGCAGGGCAACTTCGACCGCGCCATCGCCTGCTACCGCAAGGCGGCGGGCATCGACGCCGGCATCGCGGGCCTGTGGCGCGATCTCGGCGCCGCCTGCACGGAAAAGCGCCGCTACGGCGATGCGCTGGAGGCGTACCGCGAGGCGATGCGCCGGGACGCGAACGACGAAATCGCCTGCCAGGGCGCGGCGTCGGCCCTGCGCGAAATGGGCGACATCGTCGAGGCGCGCAAGCTGTTCCAGCGCGCGCTGTGGCTCCGGATCAGGCGCTGGTTCCGCCTGGGCAGGGCGGGCTGAAGGCGCCGCCGTGGCTTCTCCCGTCCGCGTTCGCAATCCTTCGTTCCTGCTGGCCGCGGTGATTTTCTGCGCCTGCGTCGCCGCCGGGTTCTTCTTCTGGAATTCGCCCTTCACCAGCCTGGATAAAAAGGACGCGCCGCAACTCGCGCTGGAGCGGGACTGGACCGGGCTGCTGCGCTACGCCGCAGCGGGGACTGACATGAATCCGCAGGACTCGGTAATGTGGTTTTACCGGGGATACGCGCTGTACAGCCTCGGCCGGTTCGCCGAGGCGCAGTCGGCCTACGAAAAAGTCATCCAGATCGATCCGGCCTTCCCGGATGCGTACGTGAGCCTGGGCGTGATCGCCGCCAGCCACCGGAACTACCCGGGCGCGATCGACCGGTACCTGACCGCCCTGAAGTACAAACCCGGTTATCCGCTCGCGCAGCAGAACCTGGCCATCGCCTACTATTTCAACAGGCAGCACGACAAGGCCTGGGACACATGGCGGGAGCTCGGCAAGTCCGACCCCGGGCGGGCGGAGGAGCTCCAGCGCCGCTTCTTCTTCACGGACGCCCGGCCGGCCACGCAGCTGCGCGACGGCACCGGCATATCGGCCAACGCGTCGACGCCCGCGACCCGGAGGCCTCCCCCCTGTCCGGAGTGCATCAACAGGCGCTAGTGAGGTAATCTGCCGCCGGGAGCGTTTCAATTGCGATACCAAACGGAGGAGA
>CAZPNH010000018.1:0-11686 GCA_964587635.1 uncultured Bordetella sp. | reverse complement strand
GACACCGCGCTGATGATGGCCAGCCTCAAGGGCCACCTGCCGATCGTGAAGCTCCTGGTTTCCAACGGCGCCAAAATCTCCCAGTCCGGCTGGGCTCCGATCCACTACGCCGCCTTCGAAGGCCGCGCCGAGGTCGTCAAATACCTGCTGGAGAAGGGCGCGGACAAGAACAGCCTCGCCCCCAACGGTTACTCGGCCCTGATGCTCGCCGCCCGTGGCAGCCACGTCGAAGCCACCCGCATGCTCCTTTATGTGGATGCCGACATGACGGTTAAGGGCCCCAAGGGTGAAACCGCCCTGGAAATCGCCAAAGAACGGAAAGCCGTCGAAGTAGAAGCCTTGCTGAAGCGGGCTGGGGCGACGGAGTAGCTAAGCCCCTGATGGATTGGGCGTCCTGCTCAGTCTATCACTTAACATAATACACATTGTGCAATTAATGCCCCCAACGAAATAACCGTAGCCTAGCAACAACCCTAGGAACCGGCCCGCTCCGAATCAGGCGCGAGGACCAATCAGATCAGTCTCGACCAACCTATTGGCCCAGAGAGCCACTGAAATGCGCACGCATCGCATTGGAATACGCCTTTACCCCCGTACTCGTCCGCGAGCGAAAGAAGCGCGTCATGCGGCTTTCTCAATGGACCTGCTCCAACGAGGTACGAGCAATCTCCGCAAGGTTCCTCATCAACTTTGAGTTTCGAAAGCCGCACAACGGAATTCAACCAGACCCGCTCAAAGCTATATGTACGCTATCGCACAAATTCACAAATATTAAGAAACGACCTCCCAACGTACCTCCTGGCCCGGCTGACCGCAGAACAAACTTGCGCTGGTAATGACGTAGCTACGTCGACAATCGTGCCTACTACCCGATATCCGCCCCGCATATGCACTCCGTCGTGTCTTCCGCATGCGTAGTCCCAATCGTATCCCTTAGCCGCGGCGGCGCTCCCGGAATCGCCAGGGAAATGCTGGCGCGCTCATCGGGGTAGTCGTCGTCCAGAGATATCGCGTACTGAATGATCAGCCCACCGATCAGGGCAAACGTCATTGAGACGAGGCCGTTCAGGAGCGTGATCGAACTGGAGATCCGGTAGCCGTCGGCCCTTTTTGCTTCTTCTTCGGAATCGTTCCGGGCAGTTCCTCGGTCGGACCAGGTGACCGCCATCTTTACGGCCAGCCAGGCGATCATCGCGATCGGGAATCCTGAGATATCGAACGCAACGAGCAAGGTAAAGAAGATGCGCTCGATCGTGCCCGTGAACCATGAAGGCACGCGGCGTCGCGGCGCTTCGGGTTTAGGAGCGCCCAGCCATGCTCTCACCCACTTGTCGAACAGGAAACAGCCGAGCGCTCCGAGCCCGAGGGAGGTAAATACGCCAGCGCCGATGAGCGTCCACTGAGACATGGAGCCGGCAGGCTACCCGGAAAACGGGAAATGCGTCAGCCCAGTACCTGGTCCACGAAAAGCAACCAGAGCGGGTCCGGCACCGGCGTGCCGCCGTGCATATAGAGGCGCAGTTGCGCTTGCGAGATGTGCAGGCGCGAGGCGACTTCGGGGACGCCGAACTTTTCGGAGAATTTGACCAGCGCGCGGTTTCTCGCGCTCCTATCAAGAGGATTGGTCTTCTCGAGTTTTGACGGCGGCGGGAGCATGCCGGTATTGCAGCACGCTGTTCCAGAACTCTATGTACGCCAGCCCACACATGATGAACGCTGACCCGCGCAGGGTCGCGGGATCAGTTCAGCTGGTCGGATGACGGTACCGGGAAACGGGCGACGGGAATGCCCTCGTCGACCAGGGCATCGTGCTCTTCCTGGGTGGCCTGGCCGCGGATGGCCCGGCCGGGGGACTCGTTGTAATAGATCTTGCGGGCTTCGTCGGGAAACTGCTTCCCCACGTCCTCGGACTTGGTGAGAATCTCGTCCAGCATGCGCGAATACAGCATCTGGGCGACCGCGAAAGGGTCCCTCCCCTCCATGTCCGGGGTTTTCTGGACTGGCGCCTGCGGCGGTTTGACGGGCTCCTGGGCGCCCATGTTGAGGCGCGGCGCGGACAGGCCCTTTTCGATGGTGCCGTCGCCGCAGGCCGGGCAACTCAGCAGGCCGCGCTTCTTCTGGGAGGCGAATTCCCGGGCCGAACCGAACCAGCCTTCGAACCGGTGGCCGTTCTTGCAGTGCAGGTCGAATACGATCATTACCCGATGATTCTAACGCGCTTTTTCCTCGAAGCCGGCGATGAAGGCCTTCAGCAGCGCCTTGAAGGCCTTGATGTCGCGCACCCGGTGGCCCTTGAGCACGGCTTTCTCGCGCCGGCGCGCCTGCGCGACCACGGGTTTGATGCGTTTCCTGCCGCGCGCGGTGAGCTCGACCAGCGAATGCCGCAGGTCCATGCCGCCCGCCGCGCGCCGCACCAGCCCGCGCCGCTCGAGGCGGTCGAGCAGCTTCGACAGCGTGGGCTGCTTGAACAGCGTCGCGCGCGCGAGGGCGCCCACCGTGTAGCCGCCGCCCGCCGACAGCGTGCCCAGCACGCGCCACTCCGGCACGCGCATGCCGGCCGGCTTCAGCAGCGCGTGGAAATCGTGGAGGATCACGTGGCTCGCGCGCGACACCAGGTACGGCAGGTAGTCGTCCGGGAAGACGTAGGCCGGGCGCTTGCGTGGTATATGATTTTTCATTGACGCATGAATTTTCATGCAATACGATAGAACAGCTTTTCAGCGGGAGCAAGCGCCATGATCGCCGACCGGATCGAAGGCAAGTGGATAGACCTGTTCGCGGAGGTGTTCGCGCGCTGCAAGGTCGCGGCCGGCGACGTCTGCGCCATCCTCTCCGAATCCCAGTCCCGCGCCCTCAACGTGCAGCTGGCCGAACTCGCGCTCGCGCGCCTCGGCGCCCGCCCATTCCACGTGCAGGTGCCCACGCCGCGCCAGACCGCGCCGGTGCCCATCCGCTCCACGGGTGCCTCGGTGGCGCTGCAGGGCCTCGCGCCGGCGATCGGCGCGCTGGCAGGCTCGGTATTCGTGGCCGACTGCACGCTGGAAGGCCTGATGCATGCCGCCGAGCTGCCGCAGATCCTCAAGGGCGGCGCGCGGGTCCTGTACATCTCCAACGAGCACCCGGACGTGCTCGAACGCCTCGCCCCCTTCCCCGCCGATGAGGAGAAGGTCAGGGCCGGCATGCGGCAGCTGCGGGAGGCGAAGGTCATGAAAGTCACCTCCCCCGCCGGCACCAACCTCGACATCCGCATCGAAGGCGCGCGCGTGGGCGGCGTCTGGGGCTACACCGAGAAGCCCGGGACGCTGTCGCACTGGCCGGGCGGCCTGTGCCTGGCCTTCCCCAAAGCCGGCAGCGTCAACGGCACGCTGGTGATGGCGCCGGGCGACCTGAACCTCACCTTCAAGCGCTACATCGAATCCGCGGTGCGGCTGACGGTCGAAAGCGATTACGTGAACCGCATCGAAGGCGACGGCCTGGATGCGGAGCTGATGCGCGAATATTTCGCCGCCTGGGGCGACCGCGAAGCCTACGCGGTGTCGCACGTCGGCTGGGGCACCAACCCGCGCGCCCGCTGGGATGCGCTGGCGCTGTACGACAAGCGCGACGTCAACGGCACCGAGCAGCGCGCCTTCGCCGGCAACTTCCTGTATTCCACCGGCGCCAACGAGGTCGCGGGCCGCCATACGCTGGGGCATTTCGATCTTCCCTTCCGTCATTGCACCATCGAGCTCGACGGCAGGATCTTGGTGCGCGACGGAAAACTGGCATGACCCCGCTCGTCTTCCTGCACGGGGTCGGCGGCGGGCACCACGCCTGGGACGCGCAGCTGCCCTACTTCGGCGAGCTCGGCTATCCGTCGCATGCCTGGGACCAGCCGGGCTACGGCCACAGTCCGATCGTGGAGCCCTACGACCTCGAGCACGTCAGCGCCTCGCTCGCGCTGCTCATCGAATCGCTGGCGAGCGAACCCGTGGTGGTGATCGGCCACAGCATGGGCGGGCTGATCGCGCAGGAGACCTACGTGCGCTATCCGCAGCTCTTCAAGGCGATGGCGCTGTGCTTCACCAGCCCCGCCTTCGCCGGCGGCACCAGCGAATTCACGAAGCAGTTCATCGCGGCCCGCATCGATCCGCTCGACCAGGGCAGGAGCATGGCGGACATCGCCGCGCAGCTGATTCCCACCATGGGCAGCAATTCGAAGCTGGCGGAAAAAATCATGGCCGGCGTGCCGCCCGATACCTACCGCAAGGCGGTGAAGCTGCTGACGACCTTCGACCGCCGCAGGGAACTGGCCGACATCAAGGTGCCCACGCTGCTGATCGCCGGGTCGGAGGACAAGACCGCGCCGCCCGCGATGATGGAGAAGATGGCGGGCAAGATTCCGGGTTCGGAGTACGTGCTCCTGCAGGGCTGCGGGCATCTCGGCCCCATGGACCAGCCTGACGCCTTCAACGACGCCCTGCTCTTTTTCCTCCAGAACCACGGCCTATGACCGATCCGCGCTATTCCGTCACCGGTTCCGGCTATGTGTTGAGTGAGAAGCAGAAGGAACTGATCGCGCTCGTCGAATCCCTCGGCCCCGCCTTCGCCGGGCGTGCTGCGAAATACGACCGTGAAGCCAGCTTTCCGTTCGAGAACTATGCCGACCTGAAGAAAGCCGGGCTGCTGGGCCTGTGCGTGCCGGAGAAATTCGGCGGCAGGGGGGCCGACTTCCGCACTTACGCGCTGGTATCGGCGACGCTCGGCAAATACTGCGGCGCGACCGCCCTCACCTTCAACATGCACGCCTGCTCGACCCTGTGGCCGGGCCTGCTCGCCGACGACCTGGAGATGACCGCGGAGCAGAAGAAGGAGCACGAAGGCTGCCGCGCGGTCCATTTCAACCGCGTGGTGAAGGAAGGCGCGGTCTACGCGCAGCCCTTCTCCGAGGGCAGCGCCGCGGCCGCGGGCAAGGCGCCCTTCGGCACGCTCGCCGCCAAGGTGGACGGCGGCTGGAAAATCAACGGCAGGAAGATCTTCGCCTCCCTCTCGGGCGCCGCCGACTACTACGGCGTGCTGTGCACCGAGGACAAGCCCGGCAGCTCCATGCGCGACACGCTCTACATCGCGGTGCCCGCGAAGGTGCCGGGCTTCAGCATCACCGGCGACTGGGATCCGCTCGGCATGCGCGGCACCGTGTCGCGCACGCTGGTCTTCAAGGACGTCTTCGTGCCCGACGACGCGCAGATGATGCCGCGCGGGCTGTATTTCCAGGCGGCCAGCCGCTGGCCGCACATGTTCACCACGCTGTCGCCTACCTACCTGGGCATCGCCATCGCGGCCTACGAGTTCACCGTCAAGTACCTGCGCGGCGATCTCGAGGGCATGCCGCCCGTGAAGCGGCGCATGTATCCGACCAAGCAGATCGCGGTCGCGGAGATGTGGGTCAAGCTCGAGCAGACGCGCGCCCTCTTCCTGCGCATGCTCGACGACGCCCGCGTGGATCCGCCCAAGGACGCGCGCCTGCGCGCCTATGCGACCCAGTACACCATCATGGAAAACGCCAACGCCCTGTGCGCGCTCGCCATCCGCACCTGCGGCGGGCAATCCATGCTGAAGAGCCTGCCGCTGGAGCGCCTCTACCGCGACTCGCGCTGCGGCGCGCTGATGCTGCCCTGGACGGCGGAGCTGTGCCTCGACCGCATCGGCCGCGAGGCGCTCTACGAACCCGGCGAGGCGGACGATTAACCTCTCGCGCATCGTCGAGCGCTGGGCGGAACACTTTCCGTCCAAAACGGCTTTGCATTTTCATGGTTCCGACATTACCTACCGGGAATTCTGGAACCGGATAGAAAAAACCACCCGCTCACTCGACGTCTCCAGGGGCGACCGCGTCGCTTACTTGGGCTACAACAGCCCGGAAATGCTGGTGCTGCTGTTCGCGCTGGCGCGGCGGGGCGCGATCCTGGTGCCGCTCAACTGGCGCCTGACCGCGGCCGAGCACAAGACGATCCTCGCGGACTGCGCGCCGAAATGGATTGCTTTTGAAAGAGAATTTGAATCTCATGTCCATGGGCTGGGGGTTCGAGAATTGGAAGAAAAATCAATCCCAAACGCGGAATTCAACGGCACCGACGCCGACGATGTCCTCATCGTCTACACCTCGGGCACGACCGGCAAGCCCAAGGGCGCGGTGCTCACGCAGGCGGCGCTTCTCTGGAACGGCTTCAACGCCATCCACGCGCACGATCTCGGCCAGTCGGACCATGTGCTGACGTCGCTGCCGCTGTTCCACGTGGGCGGCCTCAACAACCAGACGCTGCCCATGCTGCTGGCCGGCGGCACGGTGACGCTGCACCGGCGCTTCGACCCGGCGCTCTGGCTGGCGGACGTCGCGGCGCGCAAGCCCACCGTGTCGCTGCTGGTGCCCGCGGCCATGCAGGCGGTGATATCGCATCCCGCCTGGGCGGCGACGGATCTCTCATCCCTCAAGATGCTGAACGCGGGTTCGATGGTGATTCCCGACTCGCTGATCCGCGCCTTCCACGCGCGCGGCATCCCGGTCGGGCAGATCTACGGCTGCACCGAAACCGCGCCCGTCGCGGTGGTGCTGCTGAAGGAAGATGCCATGCGCAAGCTCGGCAGCACCGGCAAGCCGGCGCCGCACTGCGAAGTGAAGCTGGTGGACGGCGAAGTCTGGGTGCGCGGCCCCAACGTCATGCGCGGCTACTGGAACGATCCCGCAGGCACGGCCGCCGCGCTCACGCCCGACGGCTGGTTCAAAACGGGCGACCTCGCGCGCATCGACGAGGAAGGCTACTACTGGATCATGGGCCGCTCGAAGGACGTGATCATCTCCGGCGGCGAGAACATCTACCCCGCGGAGCTGGAGAACGTGCTTGCCGACTGCGCCGCGATCGCCGAGGCCGCGGTCATCGGGCTGGACGATCCGAAGTGGGGAGAATCCGCCTGCGCTTGCGTTGTACGGAAACAGGAAATTTCAGAATCGGACGTGCTGAGCCTTTTCCGCGACCGGCTGGCGAAATTCAAGCATCCGCGCCGCGTGGTGTTCCTCGACAGCCTGCCCAAGAACGCCATGGGCAAGGTGCAGAAGTTCGAGTTGAAGCGCCTCGTCGGAAGTTAATCGACTTTCAATTCCACCGATCCCAGCGCGCCGGCGCCGAAGCGCACCAGGTCGCCCGGCTTGGGGAATTTCGAGGTCACCAGGCTGCCGGTGATCACGACATCGCCGCGCCACAGGCCCAGGCCGCGCGAGGCGAGATGGTTGGCGATCCAGGCGAGCGCGTCGAAGGGATGGCCCATGACGTCGCGCCCGTGGCCCGCGCCCATGCTGATGCCGTTGATCACCGCCACGCCGCGCAGGTCTGCAAGGTCGATGTCGCGCCAGTTCTTCACCGGCTCGCCCAGCACCGCGCCTTCGTTCCAGGCGTTGTCGGCCACCAGCATCAGGGGATTCGCCGGCAGGATCGAGTAGTCCGCGTTGCGGTCGTCGGCGAGCTCGAGCGCCGGCATCACCGCGCTCACCGCCTGCATCATGCGCTGCCGGTCGTAGGGCGCGCCGATGGCCGGCAGGTCCTCGCCCAGCTCGACCGCGATCTCGAACTCCACGATGAGGCGCACGTAGTCCGCCGAACGCACCTTCACCACGGCGTCGGGACTGGCGCGGCGGATGGTCTTTTCCAGCATGTCGCCCGCGACGGGCTCGTCCAGGCCGACCATGGCGCGCATCGCCGGCGTGGTAAGGGCGATTTTGTATCCGGTGATCTGCCCGAGCTCCGCCGCGCGCATGCCGACGAATTCGTTCTGGATCCCGTAGGCGTCGGCCAGCGTGCGCGGCGCGAGTTCCTCGGGCAGCGGCGCGAAGCGCTCGCGCGCCTGGTGCGCCCTGAAAAGCCATTCCGCCGCGCGTTTCATGCGCCCTTGCCCGGATGCACGTGGCCGCAGGCGGGGCATTTCCTTGCGCCCGCGTAGAAGGCGTCGAACAGCGGCGGCAGATCCTTGACGATGTTCTTCACGTTCACCTCGACGCGGTGCACAAGCCCCCCGCAGGCGGCGCAGTACCACTCGAAGCCGTCGTTCACCCCGGGCGGGCGGATCTTCTCCACCACCAGCCCGACCGAGCCCGGCTCGGGACGCTGCGGCGAATGCCGCACGTGCCCCGGCAGCAGCAGGATTTCGCCTTCGCGGATCGGCACGTCGCTCGGCCGCCCCTGCTCCAGGATCCGCAGCACCATGTTGCCGCGCAGCTGGAAGAAGAATTCCTCGTAGGGGTCGTCGTGATAGTCGGTCCTGGCGTTGGGGCCGCCGACCACCTGGACGATCAGGTCGTCGGCCTCCATGAACACCTGCCGGTTGCCGACCGGGGGCTTGAGCAGCTGCGCATGCCGGTCGATCCATTGTGCGAAATTGAAAGCCGACAGCGCCATGCGGCCATTTTACTCATTGCGCAAATTACCGAGTTGGCACAGTATTCGGCAACGGCATGGCAAATCTGAACCCGCTCAAGTACTGCTTCCACGGGCAACACTCGCGGCCCAGGGCCACGTTCCGCACCCTTCCCGGGGTGAAGAACAAGCGCGAAGTCTGCGCCGAGTGCTTCGAGAAAATCATGGCCGACCGCAAGCAGAAGAAGAAGCGCCTGTAGTTTCCGCCGGTTACTGCTTCACGGCCACCAGCTCGATCGGGTGCGGCTGGCAGATGCCGAAGCCCTGCGCGTAGGCGACGCCCAGCGCCTTCAGGCGCAGCAGGATGTCTTGGTCCTCGACCATTTCCGCGACGAGCTTGAAGCCCATCGTCTCGCCCACTTTCTGGATCGCCCTGAGCTTGCTCTCGGCCTTGGCGTCGGTGAGCAGCTTGCGCACGATGGAACCGTCCACCTTCACGTAGTCCACCTGCAGCGCCTTGAGCGCCGAAAACGACGCCGACAGGCGCCCGAAGCCGTCCAGCATGAGGCCGCAGCCGACCGCCTTGATGCCGCGCGCAAAGCGCTGGGCGGCCTCCAGTTTCGTCAGGCTGTCCGCCTCGTCGATCTCGAACAGCAGCGCGCCGCCCGACACGCCCGCGGCGACCAGTTCCATCGCCACCGCCGTGGGCATGGCGTTGTCCGCGAGCGACTGGCTCGAAATGTTGATCGAGAAGCGCGGGATGCGCGAGCCGCGGGAGATATGGCGCAGCACGTGGCGCACCACCCAGCGGTCGAGCTCGGGCATCAGGCCGTACTGCTCGAAGACCGGCAGGAAGTCGCCCGGCGGCATGAGCGCCCTTTCCTCCTGGTGCATGCGCACCAGGATTTCCGCCATCGGGAAGCCGGGGCCGCCGCCCAGCGCGGTGATCGGCTGGCAGAACAGCGTCAACTCATCCTTCGCAAGCGCCTGCCGGATGCTCTCGACGGGCTCGCGCCAGTTGGCGAGCTTGGCTGCCAGGTCGCTCATGGCAGCCGCAGCAGGCGGCTACGCCGGGCGCGGTCCATCTTCAACCGCCGAAGCCAGGTGTTCGTGCCGCCCGGCCTTCGCGCCGTTGATGCCGCGCGAGATGCCGACGATGATCCAGCCGGCGTCCGTGCGCAACGCGTGGCGGCGCGTTTCGATCGGGATCAGCGAACCGTTCTTGTGCAGATAGTGGCCGATCAGCCTGGCCGCGCCGCAGTCGCCCTCCGCGATGACCGCGTCGAAGTCCCGCTCCAGCCTTTCCCGGCTGGCGCCGAACAGCTTCATCGGCGTCATGCCGATCAGCTCCTGGCGCGTCCGTCCGACCAGCGTGCACAGCGTCTGGTTGACGTCGACATAGCGCATGCTGGCGCGGTCCACCAGCACGATCGCGTCGCCGCTGATTTCCAGCGCCGCGCGGAAACGGTGCAGGTCGGCGGAGCGCAGCTGCACCTGCTGCTCCAGGATCCGTGCGTGGTTCTGGAAAAAATCGCCCAGGCTTTTCAGGCGCAGGAGATTGCGCACCCGGAGCAGCAGCTCGAGCCGGTCGACCGGTTTCGAGAGGAACTCCTCCACGCCCGAATTGAGCCCCGCGAGGCGCGCAGTCCGGTCGACCTGCACGGTGACCATGATGATCGGGATATTCGACGTGGCGGGATCGTCCTTCAGGATGCGCGCCACCTTGTATCCGTCCATGCCCGGCAGGAGCGCATCGAGCAGGATCAGGTCCGGCCTGCGCTCCGCGATCGCCGCCAGCGCCCCTTCGCCGTTGCCCGCGGCAACCATGAGATAGCCCTCCGACTGCAGCAGCGTTTCGAGCAGCTTGCGGTTCTGCACTTCGTCATCGACGACGAGGATGGTCGCCGGGGCGCTCAAGACCTGCTCCCCAGCCTGAGTCCCCTGGGGGCCGTCGCCTGCGGGCTGTAGAGAGGAGGAACGGCGGCGGGTGTCAGAAATTTAGCCTCGAAAACCTCGCCCGGCAGCGGCTTGCTGAACAGGAAGCCCTGCATTTCGTCGCAGCCCAGCAGGCGCAGCAGGCGCGACTGCTCCTCGGTCTCCACGCCCTCGGCCACCACCTTGCGCTTGAGCGAATGCGCCAGGCTGATGACGGTGGACACGAGCGCCAGGCCTTCCGGGCCGCCGGTCATGTCGATCACGAACGAGCGGTCGATCTTGAGCGTATCCACCGGCAGGCGCGCCAGGTGGCTGAGCGAGGAAAAGCCGGTGCCGAAGTCGTCGATGGCCACGCTCACGCCCATCGCGCGGATCTCCTTCAGCGTGGCGATGCTGTGCTTGACATCCTCCATGATCAGGCTCTCGGTGATCTCCAGCTCCAGCCCGGCCGCCGCCTGCGCGTCCACGCCGATCACGTGCTGAATTTCATTGACGAAGTTGCGGCTGCGCAGCTGCAGCGGCGACACATTCACCGCGACGCGCACCGCGGCCAGCCCCGCGCTGCGCCAGCGCAGGTAGTCGCGCAGGGCCTGGCGCAGAGCCCAGCGCCCGACCTCGTTGATGAGCCCGGTTTCTTCCAGGACCGGAATGAAGCGGCCCGGCGGCACCAGGCCGGCCTGCGGATCGTTCCAGCGGATCAGCGCCTCGGCGCCGGTCAGCAGGCCGCTCTCCAGGTTCACCTTGGGCTGGTAGTGGAGCACGAACTCACCCCGGTCCAGCGCCAGCCGCAGCTGGTTTTCCAGCGTCAGCTTGCCGGCTACCGCGGCGCTCATGTTCGGCGTATAGAACAGGCAGCGGTCGCCGCTCGTCTTGGCCTTCTTGAGCGCCGCCTCGGCGTTCTTGAGCAGGCTGTCGGCGTCGCTGCAGTGATCCGGAAACATCGCCACGCCGACTTTGGCGGCGATGCGGAACACCGCGTCATCCAGCCGGAAGGAATGCTCCATGAAGGCCGCGGCCAGTTTCTCGACCAGCCGCGGCACGCCGTTTTCCAGCTTCACTTCCGGCAGCACCACGGCAAAATGGTCCGACCCCACGCGCGCCACGAAGCTGGCGCCCCCGACGTGCTGCGTCAGCCACTCGGCGACCTGCCGCAGGAGCGCATCGCCGGCCGCCTGGCCGAGGCTGTCGTTGATGTTCTTGAAGCGCTCCAGGTCGACCAGGAACACGGCAAGCTTGTGGCCGCCGCTGGTGGCGCCGAGCATGTATTGCCCCACCCGCTCGAGAAACAGGCGGCGGTTGGCGAGCCCGGTGAGCGCGTCGTAAAAAGCGAGGTAATCGACGCGGTCCTGCTTGTCCAGGTTGTCGAT
>CAZPNH010000017.1:0-11910 GCA_964587635.1 uncultured Bordetella sp. | reverse complement strand
AGAGCGTGAGCCCCTGGGTCAGGATCGGCCTGCGCCTGCTGGGCGTCGCGGTGCTCGCGCTGCTCGCGCACGGCGTATGGATCGCGGTGCGCAGCGTGGTCGACCAGCGCCTCAGGCACATCGGACCGGTCGACCCCCATGAGCCGCCCGACGCGAGCTCGCGGCTGCTCACCCTGCTGCCGCTGCTGCGCGTCACCACCGCGGTGCTGCTGCTGGTGATGCTGGTGCTGTCGTCGCTGTGGGCGCTCGGCATCGAGATCACGCCGCTGCTCGCCGGCGCCGGCGTGCTCGGCATCGCGCTCGGTTTCGGCGCGCAGGCGCTGGTGCGCGACGTGATCGCCGGCGTCTTCTACCTCGCCGACGACGCCTTCCGCGTCGGCGAATACATCGAGAGCGGCACCAACATCAAAGGGACGGTGGAACGCATCACGCTGCGCTCGGTGGCGCTGCGCCACCACAACGGACCGCTGCATTTCGTACCCTATGGGGCGCTCGGCTCGGTGCGCAACACCTCGCGCGACTGGGTGATCGACAAGTTCAACCTGCCGCTGCCGATCGACGTCGAGAGCGAAAAGATCCGCAAGATGATCAAGAAAATCGGCGAGGAGATGAAGGACGAGACGGCGATCGGCCAGTACATCCTCGAGCCGCTCAAGGGCAAGCTCTACCGCATCGATCCCGGCGTGAAGCTGTTCCGCTGCAAGTTCCGCAGCCCGCCGGGCAAGCAGTTCGACATCCGCGCAGCCGCGCTCAAGCGCATCGAGGCCGCGCTGAAGGAGATGGGCGTGCGCTTCGCCGACGGCGTGAGCACCGTCGTCGTGAAAGGCTAGGCGGTTCCCGCCTTCGCGACGACGGCCTGCAGCAGCACGTTGCAGCCGGCGGCGATGTCCTCGGCGCGCGCGTTCTCGATCTCGTTGTGGCTGATGCCGCCCTCACAGGGCACGAATACCATGGCCGTGGGCGCGATGCGCGCCATGTACACCGCGTCGTGCGCCGCACCGCTCACCATGTCGCGGTGCGAATAACCGAAAGTCCTCGAACCCTCGCGCACGCTTGACACGAGGTCGGGCGCGAATTCGCTGGGCGGGAAGTAGACGACTTCCTTCAGCGTGATGCACGTGCGCGTCTCCCTTTCTATTTCCCTGATGGTTTTTTCCAGGTCCTGCGCCATGGCCTTCAGCGTGGAATCTTTCGCGTTCCTGAGATCCACCGTCATGCTCACCGCGCCCGGCACCACGTTGCGCGAATTGGGCTTGACCATCATATGGCCCACCGTGCCGCGCGCGTAGTCCGGAAAGGTGTTGGCGATGCGGTGGACTTCGATCACGAGGCGGCTTGCCGCGAGCAGCGCGTCCTTGCGCGTCTCCATCGGCGTCGGGCCGGCGTGCGAATCCTGGCCCGTGATGTTCACGTCGAACCAGCGCTGGCCGAGCGCGCCCAGCACCACGCCGATGGTGGTCTTCGTGTCCTCCAGCACCGGACCCTGCTCGATGTGCGCCTCGAAGTAGGCGCCCAGCTTGTGCGGCCGCGCCGTGCCCGCGTAGCCGATTTGATTCAAGGCAGTTTGAACAGAAATTCCTTCTACGTCTTTCTGATTCAGGATCTCACTTAAAGCATGAACCCCTGCAAAAACACCCGAACCCATCAGCGTAGGCACGAAGCGCGAACCTTCCTCGTTGGTCCAGGCCGCGACTTCGACCGGCGCGCGCGTGCGGATGCCCGCGTCGTTGAGCGTGCGCACGACTTCCAGTCCCGCCATGACGCCGTAGGCGCCGTCGAATTTGCCGCCGGAAGGCTGCGAGTCGAGATGGCTGCCCATGGCCACCGGCAGCGCACCCTCTTCAGTCCCGGCGCGCCGCGCGAAGATGTTGCCGATGCCGTCCACTTCGACCGACATGCCCGCCGCCTTGCACCAGGCCACGAACTGGTCGCGCCCCCGGCGATCGGCGTCGGTGAGCGTCAGCCGGCGCACGCCGCCTTTTTCCGTGGCTCCGATCTGCGCCAGTTCCATGAGCGAGTTCCACAGCCTCGTTGCGTTGATCTGGAGCATGGGGAAGCACTTTACACCGGGGATTCCGTTGACTCCGCACCAGCACCGTGCACAATCATAGCGCCGGCGCACTGGAAGGCTGCGCAGCCTCGGCGGGGAACGCGGACGGTGCAGACGGTTTCTGCGGCATAGGGCTTGCTTAGAAGGTATTCGATCCACTCATTTCAAGGGAGTCGTCCATGCGAACCAGCAACCTTGCCGCCGTCGCGGCCGTCCTCGCGCTCGCCTTGCCGTGGCCGGCATCCGCGGAGTCGGTATTGCGCATCGGCATGACCGCGGCGGACATCCCGCGCACGCTCGGCCAGCCCGACCAGGGTTTCGAAGGCAACCGCTTCACGGGCATTCCCATGTACGACGCTCTCACGCAATGGGACCTTTCCAAGAAGGACGAGCCCAGCGTGCTCATCCCCGGCCTCGCCACCTCCTGGGCGGTCGATGCCAAGGACAAGACCAAGTGGGTGTTCAAGCTGCGCCCGGGCGTCAAGTTCCACGACGGCTCCGCGTTCAACGCCGACGCCGTGGTCTGGAACGTGCGCAAGGTGCTCGACAAGACGGCGCCGCACTTCGACCCGAGCCAGGTCGGCGTCACCGCCTCGCGCATGCCGACGCTGCGCAGCGCGCGCAAGATCGACGACCTTACCGTCGAACTGACGACCTCCGAGCCGGATTCGTTCCTGCCGATCAACCTGACGAACCTGTTCATGGCCTCGCCCGCGCACTGGGAGTCGAAGCTGAAGGCCGTGCCCGCCAGCGTCACCAGTCCTGAGGAGCGCGCCAAGCAGGCGTGGACGGCGTTCGCCGCGGACGCTTCGGGCTCCGGCCCCTTCCGCATGACGCGCTTCGTGCCGCGCGAGCGGCTGGAGCTCGCCGCCAACAAGAACTACTGGGATCCGAAACGCGTGCCGAAGATCGACCGCGTGGTGCTGCTGCCGATGCCGGAAGCCAACGCGCGCACGGCGGCGCTGCTCGGCGGCCAGGTGGACTGGATCGAGGCGCCCGCGCCTGACGCGGTGCCGCAGATCCAGAACCGCGGCTTCATCATCTACATCAACCCGCAGCCGCACGTCTGGCCCTGGCAATTCTCCTTCGTCGAGGGCTCGCCCTGGCTGGACAAGCGCGTGCGCTACGCCGCCAACCTGTGCGTCGACCGCGCCGGCCTGCTCAAGCTGCTGGGCGGCATGATGGGCGTGCCCAAGGGCACCGTCCCGCCCGGCCATCCATGGTTCGGCAACCCGAAGTTCGACATCCGCTACGACGTGCCCGCCGCGCAGGCGCTCATGAAGGAAGCGGGCTTCTCGGCGCAGAAGCCGGTCAAGGTCAAGGTGCAGATTTCCGCTTCGGGCTCCGGCCAGATGCAGCCGCTGCCCATGAACGAGTTCGTGCAGCAGTCGCTCAAGCAGTGCTACTTCGACGTCGCCTTCGACGTCATCGAGTGGAACACGCTGTTCAACAACTGGCGCAAGGGAGCCAAGGACCCGGCGGCCAACGGCGCGGACGCGACCAACGTCAGCTTCGCGGCGATGGATCCGTTCTTCGCGATGGTGCGCTTCTCCAGCACCAAGGCCTTCCCGCCGGTGTCGAACAACTGGGGCTACTACGGCAACGCGGAGATCGACAAGATCATCGCCGAGGCGCGCAGCAGCTTCGACGCCAAGGCGCGCGACGCCGCGCTCGCCAAGCTGCACGCGCGCATCGTCGACGACGCCGCTTTCCTCTGGATCGCGCACGACGTCGGCCCGCGCGCCATCAGCCCGAAGGTGCATCACGTGGTGCAGCCCAGGAGCTGGTTCATCGACATCGCCACGATGACGATGGACTGAGCCTGACGCTCGGTTCGCTGGACAGGTGCTGAACTACCTCGCCCGGCGCATCGTCTACACGCTGCCGATCCTGCTCGGGGTCGCGCTGCTGTGCTTTGCGCTGGTGCACCTCGCGCCGGGCGATCCGCTCGTGTCGGTGCTGCCGCCGGATGCCTCGGTCGACCTGCAGCAGCAATTGCGCGCGCTGTACGGCTTCGACAAGAGCTACCCCGAGCAATTCGCGCGCTGGACCTGGCGCGCGATGCACGGCGACCTCGGCACCTCCATCGCCTCGAGCCGGCCGGTGAGCTCCGAAGTATCGCGGGCCGTGGGCAACACCTTCATGCTGGCGAGCTTCGGCACGGCAATCGGCTTCTTCTTCGGCTGCCTGTTCGGCTTCGTGGCGGGCTACTTCCGCGACTCCTGGGTGGACAAGACCGCCTCCACCCTCGCGGTGCTGGGCGTCTCGGTGCCGCACTACTGGCTCGGCATGGTGCTGGTCATCATCTTTTCCTCGCAGCTGGGCTGGCTGCCGGCCACCGGGGCCGGACCCGGCGGCTCGACGGACTGGCAATGGGATTGGGAACACATGCGCTACCTCGTGCTGCCGGCCATCACCATGAGCGTCATTCCGATGGGCATCATCGCGCGCACCGTGCGCTCGCTGGTGGCCGACATGCTGGCGCAGGAATTCGTCGTCGGCCTGCGCGCCCGGGGCCTCACCGATGCCGGCGTGTTCCTGCACGTGGTGAAGAATTGCGCGCCGACCGCGCTCGCCGTGATGGGCCTGCAGCTGGGCTACCTGCTCGGCGGCTCGATCCTCATCGAGACCGTGTTCAACTGGCCGGGCACGGGCCTGCTGCTCAACAACGCCATCTTCCAGCGCGACCTGCCGCTGCTGCAGGGAACGATCCTGATGCTGGCGCTATTCTTCGTGCTCCTCAACCTGGTCGTGGACGTGATGCAGACCGTCCTCGACCCGCGCATCCAGCGCACATAGACGCATGACGACGAGCACCGCCTTCGCGACCGCCATTCCAGCCGCGGCCTTCGAACGCTCGCCGGGCTACTGGACCACGGTGCTGCGGCGCTTCGGGCGCGACCGCGTGGCCCTCGCCGCGGGCGCGGTCATCCTGCTGCTCGTCGCGCTGGCGGTCTTCGGCAGCGCGATCACGCCGGCCGACCCGTTCAAGGCGTCGATCCTGAGCCGCCTGAAGCCGATCGGCGCGGCCGGCTTCCCGCTCGGCTCGG
The DNA here is from genome assembly GCA_964587635.1 of uncultured Bordetella sp. Classification (GTDB taxonomy): domain Bacteria; phylum Pseudomonadota; class Gammaproteobacteria; order Burkholderiales; family SG8-39; genus RBG-16-66-20. Next base: position 6,810 of record CAZPNH010000017.1, on the reverse strand, counting down.
ACGAGCTCGGCCGCGACATGCTGTCGCGCCTGATGCTGGGGACGCGGCTGTCGCTCTTCATGGGCCTCACGCCGGTGTTCTGCGCCTTTTCCATCGGCGCCTTCATCGGCATCTTCGCGGGCTACGCCGGCGGCGCCGTCAACACGGCGATCATGCGCACCGTCGACGTGTTTCACGCCTTCCCGTCGGTGCTGCTCGCGATCGCGCTCTCGGGCGCGCTCGGCGCCGGCATCTTCAACTCGCTGCTGTCGCTCACCATCGTCTTCATCCCGCCGATCGCGCGCGTTTCAGAGGCCGTCACGACGCAGGTGCGCAGCCGCGACTATGTCGAGGCCGCGCGCGCCTCGGGGGCGGGCCCCTTCACCATCGTGCGCGTACACGTGCTCGGCAACGTGCTCGGGCCCGTGTTCGTGTACGCGACCAGCCTGATCGCGGTCTCGATGATCCTCGCCTCGGGGCTGTCCTTCCTCGGTCTCGGCGTCAAGCCGCCGCAGCCGGAGTGGGGCCTGATGCTCAACACGCTGCGCACCGCCATCTACACGCAGCCCTGGGTGGCCGCGCTGCCGGGCGCGATGATCTTCATCACCTCGATCTCCTTCAACCTGCTGTCCGACGGCCTGCGCTCGGCGATGGATGTCAAAACATGAGCGGGCAGCCGCTGCTGCTGGCCAAGGGGCTGGTGAAGCACTTCCCGCTGAAAAGCGGGGCCTTCGGCGCCGGCGGCATCGTGCGCGCCGTGGACGGCGTGGATTTCTCCGTGATGCCGGGCGAAACGCTCGGCGTGGTGGGCGAGTCCGGCTGCGGCAAGAGCACCACGGCGCGGCTGCTCATGAACCTGATCGCGCCCTCGGCGGGCGAGGTGATCTTCGACGGCCTGGGCGTCGGCTCGCGCGAGCTGCCGCTGAAGGCGTTCTACCGCCAGGCGCAGATGGTGTTCCAGGACAGCTACGCGTCGCTCAATCCGCGCCTCACCGTCGAGGCCTCGATCGCCTTCGGGCCGCAGGTGCACGGCCTGCCGCGGCGCGAAGCGATCACGCGGGCGCGCGACCTGCTCGCGCGCGTGGGCCTCGAGCCCCGCCGCTTCGCCGAGCGCTACCCGCACGAGCTATCGGGCGGGCAGCGCCAGCGCGTCAACATCGCGCGCGCGCTGGCGCTGCAGCCCAAGCTGCTGATCCTGGATGAAGCGGTGTCGGCGCTCGACAAGTCGGTCGAGGCGCAGGTGCTCAACCTGCTCGCGGACCTCAAGCAGGCGTTCGGGCTGACCTACATCTTCATCAGCCACGATCTCAACGTGGTGCGTTTCATCTCCGACCGCGTGCTGGTCATGTATCTGGGCGAAGTGGTCGAGATCGGTTCTGTCGAGGCGCTGTACGCCGCACCCAGGCACCCCTACACGCGCGCCCTGCTCGCCTCGATGCCGACCATGGATCCGGACCGGCGCACCGGGAAGGCCCCGCTCGCGGGCGATCCGCCCAACCCGATCAACCCGCCCACCGGGTGCCGCTTCCACACGCGCTGTGCTCACGCGGAGGAAATCTGCAAAGCACGCGCGCCCCGCTTGGGAGGCGGGGAACATGCCGCGGCCTGCCTGATGGTTGAACCCGGGTCGGGACATTCGGCGGCGCCATGACGGTCCTGGTATCGATTCGCGATCTCCATGTCACCTTCATCGGCGGACGCGCGCCGGTGCACGCCGTCAACGGCGTCGACCTCGACGTGGCCCGCGGCGAGGCGGTGGCGCTGATCGGCGAGTCGGGTTCGGGCAAGAGCGTCACGCTGCGCTCGGTGCTGCGGCTGCATCACGCAAGGCGCACGGTCATGACCGGCCGGGTTGAGGTTGCCGGCGTCGACGTCATGGCGTTGCGGCCGGCCGCGCTGGCGGACTATCGCGGCGCTACCGTGTCGATGATCTTCCAGGAACCGCTGCTCGCGCTCGATCCGGTCTACACCCTCGGCGCGCAGATCGTCGAGGCGATCCAGCGCCACGAGCGCGTGCCGAAAGCCGAGGCGAGGAAGCGCGCGCTGGACCTGTTCGATCGCGTGCGCATCCCCAGTCCGGCGCGCAGGCTGGACGCCTACCCGCACGAGATGAGCGGTGGCATGCGCCAGCGCGCCATGATCGCGCTGGCGCTGGCCTGCCGCCCGCAACTGCTGCTGGCCGACGAACCGACGACCGCGCTGGATGCGACCGTGCAGATCCAGATCCTGCTATTGCTGCGCGAGCTGCAGCGCGAACTCGGGCTGTCCATCATTTTCGTCACGCACGACATCGGCGCCGCGGTCGAGATCGCCGACCGCATCGCGGTGATGTACGCGGGCCGCATCGTCGAGGAAGGCCCGGCGCGGACGCTGATCCGCGCGCCGGCGCATCCGTACGCGCTGGCGCTGCTCAAGGGCCGCGCGCATGGCGCGATGACCAGGGGCGAGCGCCTGGAGACCATCGCCGGCGCGCCGCCCGATCTCGCCAACCTGCCCGCGGGCTGTTCCTTCGCGGAGCGCTGCACGCGCGCGGACGGCGCCTGCAGGGCGGCCGAACCGGCGCCGCTGCAACTGGCGGCGGATCACCTTGCCCGTTGCATTCATGTCCAGCAAGATTCATAGGTGAGGAGGCATCGGTCATGACGAACCCCATCAACCCCGAACTCGCGGCTGCGTTACTGGCAGCGCAGGGCCTGGCATCGACGCCGGAAAGCGCCGAGGCCGGCGCGCGCTTCGCCGCGCTGGTGCTCGGCAATTCGGCCAAGGCTTTCGCCCGGCTTGCGTTCGAGGACGAACCCTCGGGCTACACCGCCGCGCTGAGAAAACACTCCCCGTGAACGGCGCCGCGATCCTAGAACTGTCCAGCGCCGGACTGGCGGGCGCGATCCGCGACGGGCAGGTCAGCGCCGTCAAGGCCATGGAGGCGACGCTCGGGCGGGCGCAGGCGGTGCAGCCGAAACTCAACGCTTTCCTGCGCATCGACACGGAACTCGCGCTGGAGGCGGCGCGCCTCGCCGACCGGGACCTCGCGCGCGGCCATCTGCGCGGGCCGCTGCACGGCGTGCCGATGGCGCACAAGGACATGTACTACCGCCAGGGCATCGCCTCGAGCTACGGCGGCAAGATCGGCGCCGCGCGGCCCGCACCCTCCACCGCGACGGCGCTTGAGAGGCTGGACGCCGCCGGCGCCATCCAGTTCGGCGTCCTCAACATGGCCGAATGCGCCTTCGGCCCGACCGGCCACAACTATCACTACGGCCATTGCCGCAATGCATGGGATCCGGAGCGCATCACCGGCGGCTCCTCCTCGGGCTCCGGGACCGCCGTGGCGGCGCGCGCGACTTATGCGGCGCTCGGCTCGGACACCGGCGGGTCGATCCGGCTGCCCGCGAGTTTCTGCGGCACGTCGGGCATCAAGCCGACCTACGGGCGGGTTTCGCGCGCGGGCGCGATGCCGCTGTCCTTCAGCATGGATACGGTGGGGCCGCTCGCGCGCACCGTCGAAGACTGCGCACTGATCCTGTCCGCGCTTGCCGGACCGGACGCGCGCGATCCGGTCGCCGAAGCGCGCGAGGTGCCGGATTACCTTGCCCGGATGCGCCGACCGATCGCCGGCCTGGTGATCGGCAAGCCACGCCAGTATTTCTACGACGGCTGCGACGGCGAGATCGCCGCGCTCCTGGAAACCTCGCTCGAAACGTTCCGCGCGCTCGGCGCCAGGGTCGTCGACGTGGACCTGCCCGACGTGGACTCGTGGAACGCCGCGGCGACCATGATCATCGCCGCGGAGGCGGCGTCGGTGCACGGCAACTGGCTGCGCACGCGGCCGCAGGACTACTCCGCGCAGGTGCGCGCACGCCTCGAGCAGGGCTATGCGATCCCGGCTGCCGCCTATATCGACAGCCTGCGGCTGCGCGGCGTGGCGCTGCGGGAATTCAGCGAGCAGGTGTTCTCGAAGGTGGATGTCCTGCACGCGCCGGTGGTGGCGTTCCAGACCCCGGGCATCGCCGAGACCGACGTCGGCGGCGGGCCGAAGATGGCCGCGCTGCTCGCGCAAGTGACGCGGCTCACGCGACCGGGAAATTTCCTCGGCGTGCCGGCGCTGTCGGTACAGGCCGGCTTCACCAAATCAGGCATGCCTGTGGGCATGCAGCTGCTCGGCCGGCCTTTCGACGAAGCGACTCTCTTCGCGCTCGGCCACGCCTACCAGGGCGCGACCGACTTCCACTGCAAAGCGCCGCCGCTCTAGGGCGGACAGCTTTTGCTCATCGGAACGAACGTGATGGACAGACCGGCGCCCACCGGCTGCTGCACGGGAGCGGCCGCGACATAGCCCTGGACCTGGTAGAGCCTCACGCCGGGCAGAGTGGCCATGAGTTCGAACCGCGAGAAGCCCGCCGCCCGCGCCGCCGCTTCGCAGTGCTCAAGCAGCATGCGGCCGACGCCTTTCCGGGCGTGGGCCGGATCGACGAAGAATGCGCGAATCTTCGCCGCGTCCCGCAGCGGATCCAGCTCGGAAGCATCCCGCTGCGCGTTTTTGTCGCCGCCGAACAGCGTGCGGCGCCGGCTCCATCCTCCGCATGCGGCGATCGCCCCGGAAATTTCCACGGCGAAATACGTTCCGTCCTCGATGAGCTGCGTGTCCACGCCGAATGCGCCCTGGAGCGCACCTTCGATTTGGCCCGGGGTGTAGTCCCCGGCGCTCAACTCGCGCGCCGAGCGGGCGATAAGCGCCTCGAGCGTCGCCCGGTCTCCGAGGGTGGCCTTGCGTATCCGGTAATTCATGCGCCTTTCCGGCCATCCTAGCGGTTTTTCCGCACCAAGCATTTGCTTGGTAAGCTTCCGTTTCCCATGCCCGGCCAGCGCTACGCCTCCGTCTTCCGTCCCGGCCTGTTCGCGGGCCAGGTCGCCATCGTCACCGGCGGCGGCTCGGGCATCGGCCGCTGCACCGCGCACGAACTGGCCTCGCTCGGGGCCAAGGTTGCGCTGGTGGGCAGGAAGATCGAAAAACTCAACGAAGTAAAAAAAGAAATATCGGAAGGCAGCGCACGCACTTACGCCTGCGACATCCGAGAAGAGGAAGCGGTAAAAAGCACGGTTGCTGCGATTCTCACCGACTTCGGCCGCATCGACGCGCTGGTCAACAACGCGGGCGGCCAGTTCGCGGCGCCGCTGGAATCGATATCGGCGAAGGGCTGGGACGCGGTGGTGCGCACCAACCTCACCGGCGGTTTCCTCGTGGCGCGCGAGTGCTACACGCAGTGGATGAAGCAGGCGGCCCAGGCGAACGGGACCGGCGCCATCGTCAACATCATCGCCGACATGTGGCAGGGCATGCCTTCCATGGGACATTCGGGCGCGGCGCGCGCGGGCATGCTCAACTTCACGGAGACGGCGGCCTTCGAGTGGGCGCCGGTGCGCGTGAACGCCGTGGCGCCCGGCTGGATCGCTTCCAGCGGCATGGACCAGTACCCGCCCGAGATGCAGGAGCGCATCCGCTCGCTGCCGAAGCACGCGCCCCTGCAACGGGTGGGGACGGAATCGGAAGTATCGGCGGCGATCTGCTTCCTGCTCTCGCCGGGTGCGGCGTTCATTTCCGGGTCGTGCCTGCGCGTCGACGGCGCGGTGCCGAACGTCAAGGCGACCCGGCCGATCCAGAACACCACGCCCGCCGCCGCCTTCGACGGCTTTCACCTGGCGAAGACGCCGAAGGTGTTCAAGTAATGCCGGCGATCCAGTCGAAGCTCGATCCTTCTTCGGAAGCGTTCCAGGGCAACCGGAAACGGATGCTCGAACTCGTTTCTTTTTTCAGATCTTTGGAAGAAAGAACCAGGAAGAAATCCGAGGAAGCCAAACCCCTGTTCGACAAGCGCGGCCAGCTGCTGCCGCGCGAGCGCATCGCGCGCCTGCTGGATGCCGGCGCGCCGTGGCTGGAACTGTCGACGATGGCGGGCTACTGCCTGGACAATCCAGACCCGGGGAAGAGCATCCCCGGCGGCGGCATGATCGCGGGCATCGGCTACGTCGCCGGCGTGCGCGCGATGGTGGTGGCGAGCGACTCCGGCATCGACGCCGGCGCGATCCAGCACATGGGCCGCGAGAAGCTGCTGCGCGCGCAGGGCCTCGCGCTCGAGAACAGGCTGCCTTTCGTCCACCTGGTCGAATCCGCCGGCGCCAACCTGCTCAAGTACCGCGTGGAGGGATTCATCCACGGCGGCGCGATTTTCTACAACCTGGCGAAGCTCTCCGCCGCGGGCCTGCCGGTGGTGACGGTAGTGCACGGCTCGTCGACCGCCGGCGGCGCCTACATGCCGGGCCTGTCCGACTACGTGATCATGGTACGCGGCCGCGCCAAGGCCTTCCTCGCGGGACCGCCGCTGCTGAAAGCCGCCACCGGCGAAATCGCCACCGACGAGGAACTGGGCGGCGCGGTGATGCACACGCACGTGTCCGGCTTGGGCGAATACCTGGCGGAGGATGATTCCGACGGCGTCCGTTTCGCCCGCGAAGTGCTGGGCCGCCTGGACATAAAAACAGAACCTCCCGGAACGTCAAAACCTCCCCGCTATCCCGCCGAAGAACTGCTCGGCGTCATGCCTGCGGATTACCGCAAGCCCGTGGACATGCGCGAAGCCATCGCACGTTTCGTGGACGACTCCGATTTCCTCGACTTCAAGGCCGACTACGGCATGGCCACTGTCTGCGGCCATGCCGCGGTGCAGGGCCGCCGCGTCGGCATCATCGCCAACAACGGCCCGCTCGACCCGGCGGGCGCGACCAAGGCGACGCATTTCATCCAGGCCTGCTGCCAGGCCGGTCTGCCGATCCTCT
>CAZPNH010000016.1:0-12398 GCA_964587635.1 uncultured Bordetella sp. | reverse complement strand
CTCGCGTACCACGCGGGGCTGACCGCGGAGCAGCGAGGCGTCGTCCAGGATGCGCGCCCAGGTGCGGCTGGCAAGCGGCTTCGAGAGGGGGCGCTTGTAGAACAGGCAATAGCCGTCGAACAGCTCGCGCCAGCGCTTTTCGTCGCGCGCGGCGGCCCGGCGGATAGTGACTTTACGAGGAGGAGTTTTTGGCATAAGTGTCGAATCGAGTGAGAAGTTCATCAGGGGAAGCGGCCACCGCCAGTATCGCCCGGGACGCCGGGCTGAGGAACCCCGCGGCGACCACCTGATCCAGGAAGCCAATCAGCGGCGTGAAAAAACCGTTCGCGTTGATCAGGCCGCAGGGTTTCCGGTGGAACCCCAGCTGCGCCCACGTCCACACCTCGAAGATCTCCTCCAGGGTGCCGATGCCGCCCGGCAGGGCCACGAAGCCGTCCGACAACTCGGCCATTAGCGCCTTGCGCGCGTGCATCGAATCGACCACCCGCATTTGCGTGAGGCCGCGGTGGCCGTGTTCCCGGTCCAGCAGCGCCTGCGGGATCACGCCGATCACCTCTCCACCTGCCACGAGCGCGGCGTCGGCGAGCATGCCCATGAGCCCGACCCCGCCGCCGCCGTACACCACGCCGATGCGGCGTTGCGCCAGCGTCCGGCCCATCTGAGTGGCCAGCGCGCCGTGGGCGGGATCATGTCCGGGACTGGATCCGCAAAATACGCAAAGCCTCTTCATTCAGGATTTCGCTTTCTTCGCGGATTTCGATTTGCCGGCGCTGTTGAGGGCGGCCGCCTGGCGGATGAGCGCCTTGAAGGCGGCCTTGTCGACTTCTTCTCCTTCGCGGATGTCGATCGCGCGGCGCACGTTGCCGTCGAGGCTCGAGTTGAACAGGCGGGCCGGATCCTTCAGGGACGCGCCCTTGGCGAAGGTGAGTTTCACGACGCTCTTGTAGGATTCGCCGGTGCAGAGGATGCCGTCGTGCGACCACACCGGCGTGCCCATCCACTTCCACTCCTCGACGACGTGCGGGACCGCCTGCTGGATGAGCTTGCGCATCCTGGCGAGGGTTTTCCCGCGCCAGTCCCCGAGCTCCGCGATTCTTTTCGAGATGAGCGCCGATGCCGGCTGGTCTTGGCTGGTTCCGGGCTTTTTCACATTCTCATCCTTGCTTCATTGCGATTCTGGCAATGGCTTCTGCATGAGCCTCCGCGCAGTCGAAGGTCTCGAAACCTGGATTCTGGTTCTTCTTGAAGACCAGTCCCAGGTCCGTGCCGCCCAGCATGATGGACTCACAACCGTGGGTATGGGTCAACGTATTGCCGGCGCGAACGAATACTTCCCGATGTTCCGGCGCGGCGATCCCGGCCGCGGCCATTGAGACGTAGGCGTCATGGACTTCAGGCAGGTTGCCGGCGGGCGGGATGACTTCCACGCCGTCGAGCACGCCATAGAAGCGCGATTCCATCACCACGCGGGTTCCAAGCAGTCCGACTTTCCTGAAGCCGCGCCGCTTCATCTCAATCTTTACCACGTCCAGCAAGTCGATGACGGGAACCGGCGATATCGCCTTGAACGCGTCGATGCAGAAGTGGCCGGCAATCGAAGTGACGGCCACTTGCTCGATGCCCGATCGCTGCAATCTGTCGGTCAACTGCCGGTAGATTTCCACCTGATCATCTACGTTCCCTTCGGCCTGATTTCGAAGCAGTGTCGGGGTATCCGCATGCGCCATGGTCAGCGTGAGGTCCTGACCGGCGCGTGCCAACGCCGAGATCAGGTACCGGTAGTAATAGTCGGTTGCGGCGGGACCGATGCCGACGATCAATCCAATGTGCATAAGTGCCGATGGGTCAGGCGGCGGCGCGCTGCAGGTCGTAGACGGTCAGCGGATTCCTGAAGCCGCGGATGGTGGCGAGCCGCTTCGATTCGAAGGCGAACTCCCTGGTTTCGCCGACGGCGTCGAACACCGCCTGCGAGACGACGATGGACTGGCTGGCGAGGCCGCACAGGCGCGCGGCGAGGTTGACGGTGGTGCCGACCATTGTGTAGTCGAGGTATTCCTTCGAGCCGAGGTTGCCGATCACCACCGGCCCCATGTGGATGCCGATGCCGAGCCGCACGTCGGCCAGGCCCTTCTGGTTTGCGTAGTCCTTCGCATGGTCGAGGATGTCGAGCGCGCAGCGGCAGCATTTCTCGGCCATTTTCCCGGCGTCGAACACGGCCATGACGCCGTCGCCGGAAAACTTGTCCACGTAGCCGTCGTGCTGGTTGACGAGTTCCACCTGGGCGCCGAGCTCGCCGCCCAGCATGTCGAACAAGGCTTCGGGCTCGAGCTCCTGGCTCATCTCGGTGAAGCCGCGCGCATCGGAGAACAGCACGCAGGCGTCCAGCCGGCGCGGCGCGGGCAGCTTGCCGTAGGTGGCGTAGATGCGCGCCATCTCGCCGGTGCGCGGCGAGACGTAGCGCCGCAGCGACAGGTTCATGGATTCGGCCAGCCGGGTGTAGGCCGCCTTCTCCATGAGGTTGGAGAGCCGCCGGCGCAGCACCATGGCGTGCAGCGGCTTCTGGATGAAGTCGTCGGCGCCGGCCTCGATGGCCCATTGCAGCACCTCGCGCTGGTCGAGCGCGGTGACGAAGATGACGGGCGATTTCTGGTGCGCCTTGAGCGTGCGCAGCGACCGGCACAGCTCAATGCCGCTCATGTCGGGCAGCTTGATGTCGAGCAGGAAGGCGTCGATCGGCTGTTCGGCGGCCATCTTGAGCGCCTGCTCGCCGGTGTCGGCTTCGAGGATGGTCATGCCGGCGTTGGCGAGGATGTCGGCCGCGAGCATGCGGGCGACCGACGTGTCGTCCACCACCAGTACCGTCTTGCCGTTGAGGATTTCGTCCATCGGGAGGCCGAGGGACGATAGTACGTCAGAAGCCGAGCCTCGCCTGCATCCCGATGATCGCGCTGCGCCGCGGCGCGGGCTCGAAAAACCGCCCGTTGGTGTCGGCGACGATGATCGAGCCGATGTAGTTGGCGTTGAACAGGTTGTCCAGCCGCAGGAATTCGGTGAATCGCCAGTTGCCGCTGGCCTGCTCGAAGCCGCCGCGCAGGTTGGCGATGGTGTAGCCGGCCGCCGAGGCGGAGTTGAGGTCGTCGACGAACAGCCGGCTCGATTTGCGCACTTCGAAGGCGCTGCTGAAGCCGGCCTGCGGATAGCGCCAGGCGAGCTGGCTGTAGAACACGTTCTTCGGCACCGCCGGCAGGAAATTGCCGACCGCTACCGGCCCCGTGCTGGTGAAGGCGTCGGTGAAGCGCGCGTCCAGGTAGGTGTAGGAGAAGTAGGCCTTGAAGTTGTTCGGCAGCGGGATGTCCCAGGCCAGCTCCGCGCCCTTGCGCTCGGTGTGCGAGTCGTTCTTGTAGACGGTGCGCCCGCCGGTCGCCGAGGCGACCACGATTTCGTTCGCGGTCTCGGCGTTGAACAGCGCGAGGTTGACGCGGCTGTCGCCGAACACGACCGCCTTGGCGCCGATCTCGAACTGGTTGCTGGTGGCGGGCCGCAGGCCGAAATTCGGTCCGGAGCCGGTCGCCGTGTAGGCCATCTCCACCAGCGTCGGCGTCTCGAAGCCGCGGCCGGCGCTGGCGTAGAGGTTGAGGGATTCCGTGGCGCGGTAGAGCAGGCTGGCGACCGGCGTGGTGGCGTGGAAGTGCAGGGCGCCGCTGTCGTCGCCGTTGCCCGGCACGATGAAGTGGTCGGCGAACGCCACGCCGATGTTTGTCTGCCGGATGCCCGCGGTCGCCATCCAGCGCTCGGCCATTTGCCACTCGGCCTGCGCATAGGCGCCGGTGCTCCAGACGGTGTCGTCCTCGTCGCGCCGCAGCGCGCCCGGCGTGCCGTTGTTGTTCACGTAGCCGCGCCGGCGCTGGTCCATCGAATCGAGCTCCGCGCCCGCCGAGAGGGTCAGCGGCTGGCCGGCAAGCGTGGTCTGCCGCTGCCAGCGCAGGGCGGTCCCCGTATAGAAGGTGCTCAGGCCGACCACGCCGCCCGAGGAGGTAATCGCGGCGCCCGAGAGCGCGAGGAACTGGTTGACGTCGCGGTTGCCGCCGTAGACCGACAGCTTGAGCGTGTCGCCGTTGGAGAAGCGCGTGTCCCAGGCGCCGCCTGCCTGCGTCTGCGCGATGCTCTTGCGCGTATTGAACTGCAGGGAGGAGGGATCGGTGCCGCGCGGATTGGCCGCCACCTGCGCGGCCGAGAGGCCGAGCGGGTCCTGCGTATCCACCTGGTTGATTTCGTTGACCACGAAGGTGAGCTTCGAGCCGTCCTGCAGGTCGATGCGCAGCCGCCCGTTGCCCAGGTCGCGCGTCGCCGCGCTGTGGGCGCGGTAGCCGTCGGTGGAAAAGCGCGACAGGTCCACGTTGTAATTCAGGATGCCGGCCTGGCCGGCGGCATTCGTCGACAGGCGCGAGCTGCCGTAGCTGCCGGCCCAGAATTCGGCGCCCAGCACGGGACGCGGCGGGCCGTCCGCGGTGAAAATCTGGATCAGTCCGCCCGAGGCGTTGCCGTACAGCGCGGAGAACGGGCCGCGCAGCACCTCGATGCGGTCGGCCGAGCCCAGGCTGAACGATCCCGCCTGGCCCGAGCCGTCGGGCAGCGTGGCGGGGATGCCGTCCTGGATCAGCCGCACGCCGCGCACGCCGATGGTCGAGCGCGCACCGAAGCCGCGCGAGGTGATCTGCAGGTCCTGCGCGTAGTTCTGGCGGTTCGACACGACGATGCCCGGAATTGCATTGAGCGATTCGGAAAGATTCACCTTGGGCTGGAACTGCTGCAGGTCGTCGGCCGACACGCGGTCCACCGAGGCGGGCACGTCGAAAATTTTCATCTCGCGCCGCGTCGCGCTGATGACGACGTCGTCGCCGTCGGCGAGCGCCGGGCCCGCGGCCAGCACGAGCGCGATTGCCGCAGTGCGACAAGGAATTTTCACGGCTTTCAACGTCCTGCCCTCCCCAGGGCGTGCGATCGTTCTAGCGTACTACACCCCCGTGGAGTTAGTATTCCGCGCGAGTCAATCAAGGGAGGAAACACCATGCTTCGCACTCTTATCGCGGCGTCCGTGATGGCCGCGTTCGCTTCAGCGCAGGCGCAGGACAAGGCCGCGCCGGCCCCGGCGCAGCCCTGGCAGCAGGGCCGCTCCGCGGAACAGATGGATTCGCCGCTGCATCCGTTCGCGCCGAACCTGACCGGCCGCGCGGCCAAGGATCTGCCGATCGACCAGCTCAAGGTGCCGGCCGGCTTCAAGGTCGAAGTCTGGGCCGACGGCGTGCCCGAGGCGCGCTCGCTCGCGCTGGGCGACAAGGGCACGGTGTTCGTCAGCAACCGCATCTCGAAGAACGTCTACGCGGTGATCGACCGCGGCGGCTCGCGCGAAGTGAAGACCATCCTCAAGGGCATGAACGCGCCCAACGGCGTGGTGTTCAGCAAGGGCACGCTGTACGTCGCCGAGCGCAACCGCATCACCGCCTACGAGGGCATCGAGGACAGGCTGGACAACCCGGGCGAGGGCAAGGTCATCGTCGACAACCTCGACCCGACCACGCAGCCGGGGCACTTCTGGAAGTTCATGGCGATGGGACCGGACGGCAAGCTGTACTTCAACATCGGCTCGCCGCAGAACATCACCATGCCGACCTACATGCAGGCGGCGATCATGCGCGTCGATCCGAAGACCGGCGTGCTCGAGGAGTACGCGCACGGCGTGCGCAATACCGTCGGCTTCGACTGGAACCCGAAGACGCACCAGCTCTGGTTCACCGACCACGGCCGCGACTGGCTGGGCGACGATTCGCCGTCCGACGAGCTCAACGTGGCGACCAAGGCGGGGCAGCATTTCGGCTTCCCGTACTGCCACCAGGGCGACACGCTCGATCCGGAGTACGGCAAGTACCGCTCCTGCAAGGAGTTCACGCCGCCCGCGGCCAAGCTCGGCACGCACGTCGCGCCGCTGGGCATGCGCTTCTACACCGGCAAGATGTTCCCGAAGGAATACCAGGGCGACATCTTCATCGCGCGGCACGGCTCCTGGAACCGCACCACCAAGCAGGGCTACGACGTGATCCGCGTGACGCTCAACGGCAACAAGGTGATGAAGACCGAGCCGTTCCTCACCGGCTTCATCACCAACGACAAGGGCGATCCGCCGATGTGGGGCCGTCCGGTGGACGTGATGGTGATGAAGGACGGCGCGTTGCTCGTCTCTGACGATTACAACGGGATCCTGTACCGCGTCAGCTATAAGAAGTGAGCGTCCGCAAGGCGCTGGTGGTCGCAGCGGCGTTCGCCCTCGCGGGCGGCGCCGCTACGGCGGCCGACATCGAGGCGGGCAAGCGCAAGGCCGCGCTGTGCGAGGCCTGCCACGGACCTGAAGGCAATGCCGTCATTCCGGTGAACCCGTCCATCGCGGGCCAGCCGGCGCAGTTCATTTCCAATGCGCTGTTCTTCTTCCGCGAGGGCAACCGCAAGGACCCGCAGATGACGCCGATCGCCTCGACCCTGTCGAACGCGGACATGAACGACCTGGCGGCGTATTTCTCTTCGCTGAATATGGCGCCGCCGAAGCACAAGACCAGTCCCGAGAATGCCGCCGCCGGGCCGGGCCTCGCGCAGAAATTCATGTGCACGCAATGCCATGGGCCGGCGCTCCTCGGCACGCAGCACATCCCGCGCATCGCCGGGCAATTGCCCGACTACGTGCGCACGCAATTGAAGGGCTTCAAGGCCAGCACGCGTTCCGACATCGACGGCAATATGACCTCGGCCGCGCAGGCGCTATCCGAAAAGGACATCGAAGTCCTGGCCGACTACCTCGCCGGGATCGGCGCGCACTGATTCCGGCGACGCGCGACCAGCGGCTGCGGTCGCGCCCATGGCATCCCCTTCCATCATTTCCATCGCCGGTCTCTCGAAGACCTACGCCACGGGTTTCCAGGCGCTTAAAAACATCCATCTGGACATACGCGAAGGGGAAATCTTCGCGCTGCTCGGCCCCAACGGCGCCGGCAAAACGACGCTGATCGGCATCGTCTGCGGGATCGTCAACGCGAGCGCGGGGAACATCAGGGTGGACGGTCACGACATCGTCACCGACTATCGCGCCGCGCGTTCCCTGATCGGCCTGGTGCCGCAGGAACTGACGACCGACGCCTTCGAGACCGTGTGGGCCACGACGTCCTACAGCCGCGGCCTGTTCGGCAAGCGCGCCAACCCCGCGCACATCGAGAAGGTGCTGAAAGACCTCTCGTTGTGGGACAGGAGGGGCAGCATGATCCGGACGCTGTCCGGCGGCATGAAGCGCCGCGTGATGATCGCCAAGGCGCTGTCGCACGAGCCGCGGATCCTGTTTCTCGACGAACCGACCGCGGGGGTCGACGTCGAGCTCAGGCGCGACATGTGGCGGCTGGTGCGCTCGTTGCGGAGTTCCGGCGTGACCATCATCCTGACCACCCACTACATCGACGAGGCCGAAGAGATGGCCGACAGGATCGGGGTGATCAGCGACGGCGCGCTCATCCTGGTGGAGGACAAGGCCGAGCTGATGCACAAGCTCGGCAAGAAGCAGTTGACGCTGCAGCTGCAGGACAAGCTGGCGAGCATCCCGGCCGCGCTCTCGGCCTACAAGCTCGAGCTGTCCGCCAACGGGGCCGAGCTGATTCATACCTACGACGCACAGGAAGACCGGACCGGCATCGCCGCGCTGCTGAAGGACCTGAACGAAGCGGGCATCCGGTTCAAGGACCTGCACACGACGCAAAGTTCGCTGGAAGACATTTTCGTCAGCCTGGTGAGGGGCGCGAAATGAACCTCCACGCGATCCGCGCGATCTACGCGTTCGAAATGGCGCGCACGGGGCGCACGCTCATGCAAAGCGTCATCGCCCCGGTGATTTCGACGTCGTTGTACTTCGTCGTCTTCGGCGCGGCGATCGGGTCGCGCATCCCGCAGGTCGAAGGGACCAGCTACGGCGCCTTCATCGTGCCCGGCCTGATCATGCTGTCGGTCCTGACGCAGAGCATGTCGAATGCGTCGTTCGGCATCTACTTCCCGAAATTTACCGGGACGATCTACGAGCTGCTCTCGGCGCCGGTGTCGTCTTTCGAGGTCGTGACGAGCTACGTCGGTGCGGCCGCGACCAAGTCGGTCGCCCTCGGCCTGATCATCCTGGCGACCGCCGCGCTGATCGTGCCCATCCGCATCGAACATCCGCTCTGGATGATCCTGTTCCTCGTGCTCACTTCGGTGACGTTCAGCATGTTCGGTTTCATCATCGGCATCTGGGCTGACGGATTCGAGAAACTGCAGGCCGTGCCGCTCCTGATCATCACGCCGCTGACCTTTCTCGGCGGGAGCTTTTATTCCATCAGCATGCTGCCGCCGTTCTGGCAGACCGTCGCGCTGTTCAATCCGGTGGTGTATCTGGTGAGCGGGTTTCGGTGGAGCTTTTACGGGCTCGCGGACGTGGGTGTCGGCGTCAGCCTGGCGGTAACGGGGGTGTTCCTGGCGATTTCGCTCGCGATTGTGGCGTGGATTTTCCGAACGGGATACCGGCTGAAAACCTGAACCGGCGCTGCGCTAGCCTTCCATGATCGCGACCACCTGGCCCTCGGCCACCATGTCGCCTTCCGCCACCTGCAGTTCCAGCAGCTTCCCCGCGCGCGGCGCGACCACCGGGATCTCCATTTTCATGGACTCGAGGATAAAGATCACGTCGTCCGCGGCGAGCATCGCCCCGGGCTTCGCCTCGATCTTCCACACCTTGCCCGCGACTTCAGCGACGACTTTCATGTTTAATATGGTTTCCAACCCATGCCGACACTTGCCCAATCCTACCCTGCTAGGCCACTGTCGCCGATTCTTTGAAAATCTCTTTCCTGTGGCTTCGTTCTGGCGGGGCTCTACCCGGTTTACATGCAAGAGGAGAATCATGAGTAACGTATTCGTCAACATCGGGCTTAGCCTCGATGGCTACATGGCACCGGAGGGAATGACCATGGAGAATCCCGGATACAAGAACTGGGGCGCCAAGTGGGGTGCGCTGATGGCCTGGCTCCTCAATCAACGGTACTTCCGCGAGAACCTCAAGTTCGGACCCGGGGGAGAGACCGGCCCGGTCAATGACCTGGTTCGCAGCACCACGGAGCGCATCGGCGCCAACATCATGGGCAAGCGAATGTTTGACCAGGGCGAGCGCGCCTGGCCAGAGGAGGCTCCGTTTCACACACCGGTATACGTTCTTACCAATGAGAAACGCGAACTCTGGGTGCGCCCCGGCGGGACCACCTTTTACTTCATCAATGACGGGCCGGAGCGTGCCCTTGAACTCGCCCGGGAATCCGCGGGCAGTCGCGATATTCGCATCGCGGGTGGAGCGGATGTGATCCAGCAGTACCTGAACATGGGTGCCGTGGACGAGCTGGAAATCGCCTTGGCGCCCGTGTTTTTCGGCGGCGGGCGGCGTCTCTTCGAGAACCTGCGCGAGCCCGGGCCGCAGTTTCGCATTGACAAGGTTCTTGATGGTCCAGCCGCCACACACTTGCGCTATGTGCGTCAGTGAGGGCGCCTGACCGGAACGCTAGGCGGGGATCAGTTCCCGCAGCGTAGTGTTGAAGGCTGCCGCCTGCTCGTACTGGACCCAGTGCCCGGCGTCTTCGATGATTTTCAGCTGCGCATCCGCGCAGGCGCTGCGCAGGAGGGCGTGGATTTCCTCGAATTTGCCGCGCGCGGTGACGTCGAGCCGGCCCCAGATGCCGTGGATCGGCAGGCGTAGGGATTCGAGCTGCTGCTTGAGCGGTTCGGCGCGGGAGGATTTGGCGCTGTTGATGCGCGCGCGCACGAGGTCTTGTGTGTAGACCTGCATGGCGAGCATGTCGATGCGATCGGGGGTGGACAGCATCAGCGCGCCGAGGTTGTGGCGATGCGCGGCTTCGCGTTCGGCGGGGTCGGTAAAGTTAAGCCATGGCTTGAGGATTTTGGCTTCGCCCTTGCGCAGGCCGAGGCCGCCTGCGCCGACGAGGATCAGTTTGCGGATGTGCTGCGGCCGCAGGCCGGCGAGGAACGCGGCGACGATGCCGCCGTACGAAAACCCCACGAGGTCGAACGCGGTGCCGGGCAGAAGCTCATCCACGTCGCGCGCGAGCACGGCGGCGACCGCGGTGTGATCGCGCGGCGCGGGCGGGGTGGGGGATTCGCCCAGGCCGGGCAGGTCGGGAATCCACAACGGACGGTCGGCGGAGAGGGCGTCGACGTTGCGTATCCAGTGCGCCCAGCTGCCTGCGCCGCCGTGCAGCAGGATGAGAGGAAGGCCTGCGTGGTTGCCGCCCCAGCGGCGCCAGACGGTGCCGCCGGCGGTTACGCAGCGTTGCGAGCGTTCGTCCTCCACTTACCCCGCAACCCGCACCAGCGCGATGGTCACATTGTCCTTCGCCTTCATTTCCAGCGCGGCGCGCAGCAGCGCCTCCGCCGAGGCTTTCAGGTCGGCGCCGATGAGCGATTTGATCTGCTCTTCGGGGAGCGTCTCGTACAGGCCGTCGCAGCAAAGCAGGTAGGTGTTGCCGGGCACGCAGGGCTCGACATGCAGGTGCGGTTCGATGTCGGTGAACGTCGGGCGCCCGCCGAAGCACTGGAGCAGCATGCCGGTGCGGGCGGCGCCAGACCCGAAGCGCCAGGTCCCGCCCAGCGCATCGTCAACGCTCAGCTGCACGAGACCCTGGTCCCCGACGCGGTAGGCGCGGCTGTCGCCGACGTTGAAGATGGCGAGGCTCGCGCCGTGCACCGCCAGGCCGACCACCGTGGAGCCCATGCCGGCCAGCTCGGGATGTTCCCCGACGTGCGAGTAGAGTTCGGCGTTCACCGCGCGCACCGAAGCGGCGACTTTATCGGGCCCGAAGGCCGGCAGGCGGCGCGCTAGGCTCTTGGCGACCAGCAGGCTTGCCGCCTCGCCGTCGTTGTGGCCGCCCATGCCGTCGGCCACGACGGCGGCGAAAGGCAGGTCGAGCTCGTGATCGAAGGTGCGCGCGGCCTCCATGGTTTCCTGCGAGGTCCAGTAGCCGATGGCGATGCAGTCCTCGTTGTTCTCGCGCACGGTGCCTTTGTGCGTGATGCCCGCGGCCAGGATTTTCATGGTCATTGCCGCATCTCCCCCTTCCGGTCCCACTCCCGCTCCTGCAGCGCGCGCCACATGAGTTTGCCCGAGGCGGTGCGGGGCAGGGCGTCGATGAATTCGACCAGGCGCGGCACCTTGTAGGCGGCCATCTGGGTGCGCGACCAGGCCATGAGGTCTTCGGCGCTCACGCTTGTTTGATCTGCTTTCAGGACCGCCACCAGTTTCACCGTTTCCCCCCTGCGTTCGTCGGGTGACGCAATGATGCAGCATTCCTTGATCGCCGGGTGCTTGTACATCGCCGCCTCGACCTCGGCCGGCCAGACTTTCATGCCGGCGGCGTTGATCATGCGCTTGAGGCGGTCCGAGATGTAGAAATAGCCGTCCCCGTCGGTACGGCCCAGGTCGCCGGTGCGGAAGTAGCGCTTGCCGCCCACCTCGCACCAGGATTCGGCGAAGGCCTTTTCGTTCTTCCAGTAGCCGGTGAGCAGCTGCGGGCCGCGCACCACGATTTCCCCCTGTTTTTCGGGTCCCAGCGCCTCGAAGCTGTCCGGGTCCACGATCAGCGCCTCGGTATCGAAGGCGGGGATGCCCAGGCACTGCTTCTTCGGGTTCTGCGGCGGGTTGATGTGCGTCTGCGAAATGGTCTCGGTCATGCCGTAGCCCTCGATGTAGCGCACGCCGCACAGGTCGTAGAGCTTCTGCGCGATCGCCTCGGGCATGGCCGCGCCGCCGCCGAAAATCCACTTGAGCGAGGTGACGTCGTGCTCCAGCGCCTTCGGGTGCGACAGCAGGTCCACCACCATCGTCGGCACGTTGTCCCAGTGGGTGCACTGGTAGCGCTCGACCAGCGCCGCGGCGGCGAGCGGATCCCAGCGCCGCTGGATCACCATGGTGCCGCCGGCGTACATGGCGGACAGGAAACTGTGCACGAGGCCGGTGACGTGGAAGAACGGCGCCGTGGCGAGCGCCACGGTGTCGCCGGTGATGTGCTTCCAGGCCGCCGCGCCGGCCACGTTGTGCAGGATGGTGGCGTGCGTGTGCATGCAGCCCTTCGGCCGGCCGGTGCTGCCCGAGGTGTAGGGCATCATGCAGAGGTCTTCCGGTTGCGACAGCGACGGGTTTGGCTTTTGCGTCGTTCTTATTTCTTCCGGTATTAAAAGATGGTCGATCGGTAAACCCGAGAACCTTGAGGACAAATCCTTCTCAGTGATCGCCACTTTCGCGTCGCTGTCTTCGACGTAATGCCGCAATTCTTCCGTCA
>CAZPNH010000015.1:0-12485 GCA_964587635.1 uncultured Bordetella sp. | reverse complement strand
GCACCAGATCATCCGCGCGTTTCCCGAATACCGCTTCGCGCTGGCCTTTCTCGGCAGCACGCCGTCGGACTACGGCGCCATGAAGTACACGCTGCCGGAAAACGTCGTGCATGTCGAAGCGCACTACATACATTCCGGCAGCGACAAGCCGCCGGTGCGCGCCGAGCCCGGCGATCCGGCCGCCTTCGCGCTGGTGAAGCGCCTGCACGAATATTTCCGCGAGCCCGGCAAGCATCCGCCGGGCGTGATCGCCGAGTCGCTGGCGGCGATTTCCTCCGATGGGGGGCTGTCGGACGCGAGCTTCCTGCACAGCCGCGCCTCCTGGGATTACGTCACGGAACAGTACCGCGCCCATTCGCGCGACCCGTCGTTCATCGACTACTTCTGGACCGTGCGCACCATGCACCAGCCGCTGTGGATGCTGGCGCGCGTCGCAGAGACGTTTCCCGAGGTGAAGGCCTACCACAGCGTGTCCACCGGCTACGCGGGCTTCCTCGCCGCGATGCTGCGCTGGAAAACGCAGCGCCCGCTGATCCTCTCAGAGCACGGCATCTACACCAAGGAACGCAAAATCGACCTGTTCCAGAGCGAATGGATCAAGGACAACCGCGATCCCTTCGACCGCGACCCGGCCGAGATCGGCTACCTGCGCCAGCTGTGGATCCGCTTCTTCGAATCGCTCGGGCGCATGTGCTACGAGGCCTGCGACGACATCGTCTCGCTGTACGAGGCCAACCGGCTGCGGCAGATCGCCGACGGCGCGCCGGCGGATCGCACGCAGTGCGTGCCCAACGGCATCGACCTGCCGCGGCTCTCGGCGCTGCGCGCGCTGCGCCCGGCGGGCGGCCCGCCGCCCGTGCTGTGCCTGCTCGGGCGCGTGGTGCCGATCAAGGACGTGAAGACTTTCATCCGCGCGCTGCGCGTGATCGCCAACCGGATGCCCCAGGTCGAGGGCTGGATCGCCGGCCCCGAGGACGAGGACCCAGAGTACGCCGAAGAGTGCCGCGCCCTCGCCGACAGCCTCGGCATCGCGCACAAGGTGAAATTCCTCGGCGTCCAGAAAATCGACGCGCTGCTGCCCAAGGTCGGGCTCCTCGTGCTGTCCTCCATCAGCGAGGCGCTCCCGCTGGTGGTGCTGGAAGGCTACGCCGCGGGCGTGCCCTCGATCGCCACCCATGTCGGCTCGTGCCGCCAGCTCATCTACGGGCTGGAGGGCAAGGACGCGGCGCTGGGCGCCTCGGGGCGCGTCGTCGGCATCGCCGATCCGACCGCGCTCGCCGCCGCGGCCATCGAACTGCTGTCCGACCCGCAGGCCTGGAGCGCCGCGCAGGCCGCAGGCGTTGCCCGCGTCGAGCGCTACTACACGCAGGACCGGATGTTCGATTCCTACCGGGCTCTTTACCGGAAGGCGCTGGCCTAACCATGGCCGGCATCGGCTTCGAACTCCGCAAGCTGCTCGACCGCGACAGCTACACCGGGCTGCTGCAGGCCTACGCCTACGCCAGCATCATCAGTTCGGGCCCCTGGGTGCTGTCCATCCTCGGCATCCTCATCATCGGCGTGATGTCGGCGTCGGTGGTGGTGCCGGACTACATGATCACGCAGTTCCAGACCAGCGTGACCTACCTCATCGCCTGCTCGCTCATCGCCACCGGGCCGATCCAGCTCGCCTTCACGCGCTTCATCGCCGACCGGCTGTACGAAAAGCAGGAAGAGCGCGTGCTGCCGAACTTCAACGGCGTGCTGCTGGTGGTGACCTGCGTCTGCGGACTCGGCGGCCTCGCGCTCGCCGCATTCGCCTTCCAGGGCGTGAACAATCTCTACCGGCTGCTGATGCTGACCGGTTTCGTGCTGCTGTCGAACATCTGGGTGGCGACCATCTTCCTGTCGGGCCTCAAGCAGTACCGCGCCATCGTCGCGCTGTACGCGCTCGGCTACGGCATCACCGTCGCCTCCGCCCTGGTGCTGCGCCCGCTCGGGCTGGAGGGGCTGCTGCTCGGCTTCGTGCTCGGCCAGGGCGTGCTGCTGCTCGGCATGGTGCTCATCGTTCTGCGCGCCTATCCCGCGAGCGAGTTCATCTCCTTCGATTTCGCGCGCCGCGGCGCCATGTTTCCCACCATCATGGCGGTGGGCTTCGCCTACAACCTGGCCATCTGGCTGGACAAGTTCATGTTCTGGTATTCCGACGCCACCGGCCAGACGGTGATCGGCCCGCTGCGCGCCTCGGTGATCTACGACCTGCCGGTGTTCCTCGCCTACCTGTCGATCCTGCCCGGCATGGCGGTGTTCCTGGTGCGCATGGAGACCGATTTCGTCGAGTACTACCAGCGCTTCTTCGACGCGGTGCGCGAGGGCGCGACGCTCGACTACCTGGAGGAACTGCGCGACGAGATGGTGATCACGGTGCGGCGCGGGCTGTTCGAAATCATCAAGATCCAGGCCATCGCCTCGCTCATTGTGCTGATCGCCGGGCCGAAGCTGCTGCAATGGGCCGGCATCCCGCAGCTCTACCTGCCGCTGCTCTACGTGGACGTGGTCGCGGCCGGGCTGCAGGTGGTGCTGCTCGGCCTGCTGAACGTCTTTTTCTACCTCGACAAGCGGCGCACCGTGCTGTTCGTCACCGCGCTGTTCCTGGTGCTGAACGGCGTGTTCACCTGGGTCACACTGCAGCTGGGCGTCACCTGGTTCGGCTACGGCTTCGCGCTGGCAGTGCTGGTCACCGTGGTGGCCGGGTTCTACCTGCTGGACCGCAAGCTCGAGTCGCTGGAATACGAGACCTTCATGCTGCAGTAGCGCGCGCCCCTACTACAATAGCGGCGCATGAACCCACCGCTGGAGCCGGCACGCGAAGGCCCCTCGCTGCGCGAGGAAACGCGCTACCTCGGGCGCGTACTGGGCCAGGTCCTGCGCGACCAGACCGGCGTCGAGGGCTACGAGCGCGTCGAAAGCATCCGGCGGGAGGCGGTGCGCTTCCGCCGCGCGGACGGCGCGGAGGCGCAGGCGGTGCGCGCGGGACTGGAGGCGCAGCTCAACGCGCTCTCGCGCGAGCACACGCTGGACGTGGTGCGCGCCTTCAGCTACTTCCTGCACCTGCTCAACGTCGCCGAGGACCGCCAGACCAACCGGCTCGCGCTTGAGCGCGAGCGCGGCGGCGCGGCGGCCGGACCCGGCAGCTTCGATTTCGCGCTCGCCAGTGTGCGCGCCGGCGGCGCGGGCGAGGCGGAGCTGGCCGCGTGGTTCTCGCGCGCGCAGGTCGTGCCGGTGCTCACCGCGCACCCGACGGAAGTCCAGCGCCAGAGCATCCTCGACTGCGAGCGCGACATCGCCGCCGCCCTGTCGCAGCTGGAGAGCGAGCGGCTGCCCGCCGGCGAGCGGGCGCGCATCGAGGCGCGGCTGCAGGCGCGCGTGCTCACGCTATGGCAGACGGCGATGATTCGCCTCTCCCGGCTGCGCGTCATCGACGAAATCGAAAACGCGCTCTCCTTCTACCGCCTGACCTTCCTCGGCGAAATTCCGCGCCTCTACGAGGAAATGGAGCAGTCGCTGGGCGGCAAACCCCTGCCCGCGCTGCTGCGCATGGGTTCCTGGATCGGCGGCGACCGCGACGGCAATCCCTTCGTCACCGCCGACGTGCTGCGCGAGGCGGTGAAGCGCCAGGCGCGCACCGCCTTCGCCTACTACCTCGAGGAAGTGCACGCGCTGGGCGCCGAACTCTCCATGTCGCTGCGCCTGGTGGAGCCGACGCCGGCGCTGCTCAGGCTCGCGCATGCCGCGCGCGACCCGTCGAAGCACCGCCAGGACGAGCCCTACCGCCAGGCGCTCTCCGGCATCTATTCGCGGCTGGCCGCGGCCGGCCACGTGCGCGCCGGCTACGTGTCGCCGCGCGAGCCGCACCGCGCCATCGAGCCCTATGCCGATGAAGCCGCCTTCGCCGCCGACCTGCAGGCCATCGCCGATTCCCTCGCCAGCCACGGCGCGGCGCAGCTCGCGACAGTGCGGCTCAAGCCGCTGCAGCGCGCGCTGGGCGTGTTCGGTTTCCACCTCGCCGCCATCGACCTGCGCCAGAACGCCGACGTGCACGAGGTGGTGGTGGCGGAGCTGCTCGCCGCGGTCGGCGTCACGGGAGGTGACAAGCGCGCCTATCTCGAGCTGGACGAGGCGGCGCGCGTGGCGCTGCTCCAGCGCGAACTCGCGACGCCGCGGCCGCTGGTGTCCCCGCACCTCGTCTACGGCGAGAAAACGCAGGGCGAGCTGGCGATCCTGCGCGCGGCCGCGGACATCCACGCGCTCTACGGCCCGGCCGCGCTGCCGCACTACGTCATCTCCAAGGCCGCCAGCGTGTCCGACCTGCTGGAGGTGGCGCTGCTGCTCAAGGAAGTCGGCCTGTTCACGCTGGAAAAAGGCCTGGCGATGGACATCGTGCCGCTGTTCGAGACCATCGCCGACCTGGAAAATGCGCCCGAGGTCATGCGCGCCGCTTTCGCGCTGCCCGCCTACCGCAAATGGGTGGCCGGCCGCGGCGATGTCCAGGAGGTGATGCTCGGCTATTCCGACAGCAACAAGGACGGCGGCTACCTGACGTCCACCTGGGCGCTGCACAAGGCCGAGCGCGTGCTCGTGGAAGTGCATCGCGGCGCCGGCGTGCGCATGCGCCTTTTCCATGGCCGCGGCGGCACCGTGGGACGCGGCGGCGGGCCCGCCTACGACGCCATCCGCGCCCAGCCCAAGGGCGCCGTGGACGGCGCCATCCGCCTGACCGAGCAGGGCGAAATCATCGGCAGCAAATACGCCGACCGCGACGTCGGCCGGCGCAACCTCGAAACCCTCGTCGCCGCGGCGCTGGAGGCGAGCTTCCAGCGGCCCGGCACCGGCGAGAGCGGCGGGCGCTTCGACGCAGTCATGGAATCGCTGTCGGAACGCTCCTTCGCCGCCTACCGCTCGCTGGTCTACGAAACGCCGGGCTTCGCAGACTACTTCCGCACCTCCACGCCGGTGGCGGAAATCGCCGACCTCAACATCGGCAGCCGGCCCGCGTCGCGCACCGCTTCGCCGCGCATCGAGGACCTGCGCGCCATTCCGTGGGTGTTCAGCTGGAGCCTGTGCCGCCTGATGCTGCCCGGCTGGTACGGCTTCGGCACCGCCATCGAAACCTGGTGCAAGGAACGCCCCGACGGCATGAAAATCCTGGGCGACATGTACCGCGAGTGGCTGTTCTTCCGCACCATCCTCTCCAACATGGAAATGGTGCTCGCCAAGAGCGACCTCGCCGTCGCCTCGCGCTACGCCGACCTGGTGCCCGACGCGAAGCTGCGCGAAACCGTGTTCGGCCGCATCCGCGACGAATGGCACCGCACCGTGAACGCCGTGCGCTCCATCACCGGGCAGGACTCGCTGCTCGCCGACAACCCCGCGCTCGCCCGCTCCATCCGCGACCGCCTGCCCTACCTCGATCCGCTCAACCACCTGCAGCTGGAACTGCTGCGCCGGCACCGCGACGGCAAGTCGGACGACCGCGTGAAGCGCGGCATCCACCTGACGATCAACGGCATCGCGGCCGGGCTGCGCAACAGCGGATAAGCGGTCGCTACTTCACTTCCAGCAGTTCGACGTCGAACACCAGCGTAGCATCCGGCGGAATGACGCCGCCTGCGCCGCTCTTGCCGTAGGCGAGATCCGGCGGAATGACCAGCGTGCGCTTGCCGCCCACTTTCATGCCCGCCACGCCTTCGTCCCAGCCCTTGATCACCCGCCCGCCGCCGAGCGGGAAGGAAAAGGGCCCGCGGCCCGCCGAACTGTCGAACTTCTTGCCGCGCTGATTCGGCGCGGTGAGCTCGTACAGCCAGCCGGTGTAGTGGACCACGACTGTTTTGCCGGCGACCGCCTCCTTGCCTTTGCCGACCACGGTGTCGGTCTTGACGAGGCCGTCGGCGGCGAAAGCCGAACCGGCCGCGACCGCAAATACCACGAAAAACAGGGATTTCAAAATTCCAGCCATGTCGCCTCCGATGCCTGAAGATGGGAAACTATGCTTGCTGCGCTCCGACAATGCAAACAGACGCTCACACGCCCATGATGCAGCAGTACCTGCGCCTGAAGGCGCAGAACCCGGACATCCTGATGTTCTACCGGATGGGGGATTTCTACGAGCTGTTCTACGACGACGCCGAGAAGGGTTCGCGGCTGCTCGATCTCACGCTGACCGCGCGCGGCCAATCGGCGGGCGCGCCGGTGAAGATGGCGGGCGTGCCGGTGCATTCGGTGGAGCAGTACCTCGCCAAGCTCGTGAAGATGGGCGAGTCGGTGGCGATCTGCGAGCAGGTCGGCGACGTCGCCACGGCAAAAGGCCCGGTGGAGCGGGAGGTGACGCGGATCGTGACGCCGGGGACACTCACCGATCCCGCCCTGCTGGACGAGAAGTCCGAGAATGTTTTGCTGGCGATTCATCCGGTCAAATCCGCGGTCGGCCTGGCGTGGCTGTCGGTCGCCAGCGGCGAATTGCGGGTGGCCGAGATCGCGCCGCAGGCGCTGGAGAATGAGCTGCGCCGCATCGCGCCGGCGGAAATCCTCGCCGCCGAGGGGCTGGAACTGCCCGGCTACACGGTAACGCGCCTGGCGGCGTGGAATTTCGAATTCGAGGCGGGCCGTAAGCGCCTGCTGGGACAGCTGGGCGCCGCCACGCTCGCCGGCTTCGGCGTCGAGGACATGGAACCGGCGATCGCCGCCTGCGGCGCGCTGCTGGATTACGCGAAGAAGACGCAAGGCCAGGCGCTGGCGCACGTCAGCGCGGTGCGCGCCGAGCGCGCGGGCGAGTACCTGCGCATGGACGCGGCGACGCGCCGCAACCTGGAGATCACCGAAACGCTGCGCGGCGAGCCCGCGCCGACGCTGTTCTCGCTGCTCGACGAGTGCACCACCGGCATGGGCAGCCGGCTGCTGCGCCACTGGCTGCACCACCCTTTGCGGGATCAGGGCGTTCTGGTTTCCCGCCATGAATCCATTGAAATTCTTCTCGATAAAAACCAGGACATCCGGAAAATCCTGCGCCAGTTCGCCGACGTCGAGCGCATTGCCTCGCGCATCGCGCTGAAGAACGCCCGGCCGCGCGATCTTTCGGGCCTCAGGGAGAGTTTGGACCTGCTGGAGGCACTGCGGGCTTTGGTGCCAGGTTCGGTTTCCCTTTTAAAAACCCTGATTCAGGATCTGCAAACCCCCGCAGAAACCTTGAGCCTGCTGAAAGAAGCCGTCGCCCCCGAGCCTTCGACGATGGTGCGCGACGGCGGCGTGATCGCGGACGGCTACTCCGCCGAACTCGACGAACTGCGCGGCCTGCAGACGAACGCAGGCGCTTTTTTAATTTCTTTGGAAAAAAAAGAAAGAGACAGAACAGGGATTCCCAACCTCAAAGTCGCCTACAACCACGTCCACGGCTACTACATCGAAGTCACCAACGCGCAGGCGCAGAAGGTGCCGGACGACTACCGGCGCCGCCAGACGCTGAAGAACGCGGAACGCTACATCACGCCCGAGCTTAAGGTCTTCGAGGACAAGGCGCTATCGGCGCGCGACCGCTCGCTGGCACTGGAGAAGTCGCTGTACGAAGCGCTGCTCGGCGAACTCGGCGCCCATGTAAAGACGCTGCAGCAGATCGCGCGCGCGCTCGCCCAACTGGATGTGCTGTGCTGCTTTGCCGGGATCGCGGCGAAGAAGAACTATTGCCGCCCGGTTTTCACGAACGAGATTTCAATTCAGATAGAAGCCGGACGACACCCCGTCGTCGAATCCCTGGTCGACCCCTTCCTCGCCAACGACTGCCGGCTGTCGGCCACGCGCCAGCTGCTGCTCATCACCGGGCCGAACATGGGCGGCAAGTCCACCTACATGCGCCAGGTGGCGCTCATCGCCCTGCTGGCGCACACGGGCTGTTTCGTGCCGGCGCGTAAAGCCACCATCGGGCCCATCGACCAGATCTACACGCGCGTCGGCGCCTCGGACGACCTGGCCGGCGGCCGCTCGACCTTCATGGTGGAGATGACCGAGAGCGCGAGCATCCTGCACAACGCCACGGCCTCGAGCCTGGTGCTCATGGACGAAATCGGCCGCGGCACCTCCACCTTCGACGGCCTGGCGCTCGCCTGGGCGATCGGCAAGTTCATCCTCGAGAAAAACAAGTCGCTGACGCTGTTCGCCACGCACTATTTCGAGCTGACGCGCCTCGCGCTGGAATACCGGCAGGCGGCCAACATCCACCTCGACGCGGTCGAGCACAAGGACACCATCGTGTTCCTGCACGCGGTCGAGGAAGGCCCGGCGGACCGCAGCTACGGCCTGCAGGTGGCGGCGCTCGCCGGCGTGCCCAGGCCGGTGATCCGCCAGGCGAAGAAAACCCTGGAAATGCTGGAGCAGCAGAGCCTGCAGCGAGGCGGGCAGAACGATCTGTTCGCAAAGCCCGGGGATGAAAAGGCGCCGGAAGCCGACGAGCTGCGCGACGCTCTGCAGTCAATCAATCCGGATGAACTCACGCCGCGCGAGGCACTGGAACTGCTTTACCGCCTGAAGAAGCTCTAGCTAGCGGCAGTCCGGCTGCGCGGCGACCCAGCCGCCCAGCTCGCCGATGGCGCGGTCGGCGGCGCGCGCGAAGGCCGCGGCCCCCGAAACCGCGTCGGCGCCCGCGTTCGGCTCCACGACGCTCCAGCCGCGCGTGGCGACGCGGCTCGTGCTGGTGGCGAGCCAGGCGCGCAGTTCGATGCGCGCGTCGCTCGCCTCTTTCGCGGAGAACACCTGCGTGAATTCCTGGATTTCGACGTCCAGGCTGCATTTGCCGGCTTTCTCGTTGGCCGCTCGCAACAGCTGCTTGCGGAACATTTCCGCCGGCGTCGCGGCCCAGCGGCTGGTGGCGAACACGGCGATTTCGGCGGCGCTGCGGTAGGCGAGCCGGTACTGCATGTCGTTCGCCTCGAAGGGCGCCACCGCGCGCACCGTCGCGATGCGCACCGCGGGAAATGCTGTTCCAGGAGCCGCGAGGCCCAGATCGAAGGTTCTCGGCTCCGGCGCGGCAGCGCCGCCGCAACCGGCCAATAGAAGGAACAAAACCCAAACATTGCGCCGTGTCATTGGAATCCCGGTTCGCCGGGCCCGGGCTTGCCGGGCTTGCGGCCGAAAATGGCGCTTTGCGGATCGCGGTCGAGCTGCAGCGCGAGCCGCCCGACGCGCTGCGCGCTGCGATCCACCGATTCGGCGAGCGCATTCACGCGCGGCAGCGTGTCTTCGCGCACGGATCCCGTCGTGCCGTGCGCCTGGTCCGACAGCTTGCCGACCTGCCCGACCAGCTCGCGCGCATCCTTCACCAGCAGCTTCGCGTCGCGCGCGAGCTCGGGCAGCGTCTTGGCGGTTTCGTTCACGCTTTCCAGCGAATTCACCACCAGTCTCCGGTTGTCTTCCGACAGCCAGGCCTCGGTGCGCGCGACCACCGTCGGCAGGCGCGCCGACGCCACCTCGAGGTTGGCGGAGATGCGTTCCAGCGACACCAGCGTGGTGGCGATGCGCTTGCGGTTGTCCGGCGTTAGCAGCCCGTTCAGGCTGGCCATGAGCTCGCGCGCGTCGCGCATCGCGCCCTCGGCGTCGTCCGACAGCGCGTCGAAGAACGAGGGCTTGAGCGGCAGCTCGGCGTAGCCGTCCGCGCCTTTCGCGGCGGGCTGCATGTCCTTGAAATTGTCGAGCAGGTGCACGTAGGCGATCCCGGTGATGCCTTCCATGCCGAGCTGCGCGTAGGTGCCGCGCGTCACCGGGATGTTGTTGTCCACCTCGATGTTGACCAGGATGCGCCGCGGGTCCTTCTCGTCCAGCGTGATGGAGCTCACGCGCCCCACGCCCATGCCGCGGTAGCGCACCTGGGCTTCCGGGTTGAGCCCGGCGACCGGCACGGTGGAGACGACGTGGTAGGTGGTGCGCGCCACCGGCACCTTGGCGAGCCAGTGCGCCCACAGCACGATGCAGCCGGCGATGCCGAGGACGAACAGTCCGGTGACGAGCGCGTAAGCCCTGCTTTCCAAGTGGTCGTGTCCGGATGCTCAGCCGTGCTCCAAGGCGCGGCGGCCCCGATCTCCCCCGAAAAAATTCTGCACGAATTTGTGGTCCATTCCCCGGACCGCGTCGAGCGTATCGCAGGCGATTATATGCTGGTCGGCGAGCACCGCGACGCGGTCCGTGAGCTCGAACAGCGTGTCCAGGTCGTGGGTCACCATGACCACGGCGAAGCGGTGGTCCTCGCGCAGGCGCTTGATCAGCCGCACGAAGCCCTCGGAGCGGTCGGGGTCGAGGCCCGCGGTGGGCTCGTCCAGGATCAGCAGGTCGGGCGACAGCGCGAGCGCCCGCGCCAGCGACACCCGCTTCACCATGCCGCCCGACAGGTTGGCCGGCAGCAGCTTGCCGTGGCGCGGCTCCAGCTCGACCTGGGCCAGCTTGGTGTTGACGATGGCGCGGATCTCGTCTTCCTCAAGGCCGCCGCGCTCGCGCAGCGGGAAGGCGATGTTCTCGTACACGCTGAGCGCCGAATACAGCGCGCCGTTCTGGAACAGCATGCCCATGCGCCGGCGCGCGTCGCGCACCTTCTTCGCGTTGGGGTGTTCCCAGTCCACGCCGAACACGCGCACCGAGCCCGCCTTCGGGCGCTTGAGCCCGAGGATCACGCGCACCAGCTGCGTCTTGCCGCTGCCCGACCCGCCGACCAGCGACAGCACCTCGTCGCGCCGCACCTGGAGGTTGAGGTTCCTGTGCAGGATCAGCCCGGCGCCCACCGTGTTGACCAGGCCCTCGATCTCGATGACGTACTGCCCGGTGTCGTCGGCCGCCATCTCAACCCACGTTTCGCAGCATGATGGCGAAAATGGCGTCGAGGATGATGACGCAGGTGATGGAGGCCACCACCGAGCGCGTCACGCCCACCGCCAGGCTGTCGGTATTCGGCAGCACGCGCAGCCCGTAGTGGCAGGCGACGAAAGCCACGGCGAAGCCGAAGGCCACCGACTTGCCGATGCCGATCCAGAAGTTCACCACCTCCACGGCTTCGGGCAGCGCCTGCAGGAAGGCGCCGGGCGTGATGCCCAGCGTGAATTGCGATACCAGCATGCCGCCGGCGAGCGCCGCGATGTCGGTGCAGAAGGCCACCAGCGGGAGCGCCACCGCGAGCGCCAGCACTCTCGGCAGCACCAGGCGCGCGGTGACCGAGATGCCCATCACCGACAGCGCCTCCACTTCCTCGGTCACGCGCATCACACCGAGCTGCGCTGTGATCGCCGATCCCGAGCGCCCCGCCGAAATGATGGAAGCGAGCATCGGCCCCAATTCGCGGATCACGCCCACGCCGACGATGTTGATCACCAGCAGGTCGGCGCCGTAGCGCTTCAACTGCAGCGCCGAAAGATAAGTGAGCACGATGCCGACCAGGAACCCGACCAGCATGGTGACCGGCAGCGCGGTCACGCCGGCGCGGTAGATGCCCGCGGAAATTTCGCGCATGGGGAATTCGCGCGGACGGCGCAGCATGCCCGCGAGGTCGAGCACCAGCTGGCCGAGCAGCGAGATGCCGTCTCGCAGGTGCACCGCCGCGTGCGCCGCCGTCTCGCCGGTCCAGATCACGCCCGAAAGCGGGTCGAAGCGCTCCCGCTCCGCGGGCACCAGCATGCCCTGGCTCACCTGGCTGAGGATGTCGCGGTGGCGCGGCGACACCGCCACGCTGGGCGCGCCGCGCAGCGCGTGCGCGAGCCAGACCGCGCCCGCGTCGTCCAGCTCTTCCACCGCGGTGAGGTCCCAGGCGACGCGGTCGTGCGGCTGCTTTTCCAGCTCGGCCAGGCGCAGCGCGAGCTCGTGGCGCCGCTCCTTGATGCCGCTGAAGGTCCACATGCCGCTCGCCCGCACGCGGACCGGCACCGGCTCGTGCGCGAGGGTCGTGATCTCGAGCGCGGCGTCTGAACTCGGCATGTGCGCGCGAGTATACTCCGCGCGCCATGA
This sequence comes from uncultured Bordetella sp., assembly GCA_964587635.1. GTDB lineage: Bacteria > Pseudomonadota > Gammaproteobacteria > Burkholderiales > SG8-39 > RBG-16-66-20. The sequence goes on along the minus strand of CAZPNH010000015.1, from coordinate 479 downwards.
AGGATCAGACCCCGGCACTCGTCGATATTGGCGCCAATCTCACGCATCCGGCGTTCCACGGCGACCTGCCGGACGTGCTCGCGCGCGCGGGCCGCGCGGGGGTCGCCCGGGTCGTCGTGACGGGCACTTCCGTGCAGGAAAGCACGGCCGCGCTGGCGCTTTCAAAGGCGCACGAATCCGTTTTCTGCACGGCCGGCGTGCATCCCCACCACGCGCGCGAATGCAACGACACCACCCTGTCCGCATTGCGCGTGCTCGCGCAGCAACCGAAGGTCGTCGCCATCGGCGAATGCGGCCTGGACTTCAACCGCAACTACTCGCCGCACCCGGACCAGGAGAAATGGTTCGCGGCGCAGGTGGAACTGGCCTGCGACATCCGAAAGCCCCTGTTCCTGCACTCAAGGGACGCAAAAGAGCAATTCGTCGCCGTGCTGAAGCAATTCAGCACCCTGCCGCCGGCGGTGGCGCATTGCTTTACA
>CAZPNH010000014.1:0-12567 GCA_964587635.1 uncultured Bordetella sp. | reverse complement strand
GTTCAAGCTCGACGAGGTGCGCGAAGCCCTCTCGGGAATCGGCGTCCAGGGCATCACCGTGACCGAAGTGAAGGGTTTCGGCCGGCAAAAGGGGCACACCGAGCTTTACCGAGGCGCGGAGTACGTGGTCGATTTCCTGCCGAAGGTGAAGATCGAGGCTGCGATCAAGACCGACATGCTGGACCGCGTACTGGAAGCGATCGAAAAAGCGGCCAACACCGGCAAGATCGGCGATGGCAAGATTTTCGTGTTCGACCTCGAGAAGGTCGTCCGCATTCGCACCGGCGAAACAGACGCCGCTGCAATCTAGGGAGAATATGATGAAGAAGCTGATTGCAGTTCTTTCCGTGCTCGCGCTGTTCGCCGTGGCGAGCGGCGCCGGCGCCCAGGACAAAGACAAGGCGCCTGAGAAGGCCGTCGCCGCCGAGCCCGCGAAGGCGGACGCCAAGGCCGAGCCGGCGAAAGCCGATGCGAAGGCCGACGAGAAGAAGGACGCTGCGCCCGCTGCGGCTGCCGCCCCCGCCACGCCCAAGTGCGGCGACAAGGGGTTCGACTGCAACAAGGGCGACGTCGCCTGGATGATGACCTCCACGGCGTTCGTGCTGCTGATGACGGTGCCCGGACTGGCGCTGTTCTACGCGGGCATGGTCCGCACGAAGAACGCGCTGTCGACGATCATGCAGAGCTTCTCGATTTTCTGCGTGGTCGCCGTGCTGTGGGTGATATACGGCTACAGCGTGGCGTTTACCGCCGGCAATCCGTTCTGGGGATCCTTCGACAAGCTATTCATGCTGGGCGAGGATCCTGCGACCGCGGTTGCCGCGACGTTCAGCAAGGGACAGTACCTGCCGGACTTCGTGTACTGCATGTTCCAGCTGACCTTCGCCGCCATCACGGTCGCGCTGATCTGCGGGGGCTACGGCGAGCGCTTCAAGTTCTCCGCCATGATCATCTTCAGCATCCTGTGGTTCACCTTCGCCTACCTGCCGATCGCGCACATGGTCTGGTACTGGGACGGTCCTGACGCCTACACCACCGCCAAGGCGGCGGAAGAAGCGGGCGCGCATGCCGGATTCCTCTTCCAGAAGGGCGCTCTCGACTTCGCCGGCGGAACCGTGGTGCACGTGAATTCCGGGATTGCCGCGCTGGTCTGCGCGCTGATGCTCGGCAAGCGCAACGGCCACGGCAAGGTGTCCATGGCGCCGCACAGCGTAACGCTGACCGCCATCGGTACCGGCATGCTGTGGATGGGCTGGTTCGGTTTCAACGCGGGTTCCGCGCTGGAAGCGAACGGCGGCGCCGGCATCGCGTTCTTCAACACGCTGTTCGGCACGGCTACCGCCGGCGTGGCGTGGATGCTCATCGAGTGGATCGTCAAGGGCAAGCCGAGCCTGCTCGGCATCTGCTCGGGAATCGTCGCGGGCCTGGTGGCGATCACGCCGGCCGCGGGTTTCGTCGGTCCGGTCGGGGCATTCATCACCTGTGCGGTCGCGGGCGTGGTCTGCTTCTTCATGGTCACCAAGGTGAAGGCCTGGCTGGGCTATGACGACGCGCTCGATACCTTCGGCGTGCACTGCATCGGCGGGATCATCGGCTCGCTGGGCACCGGCATCTTCGTCAACCCGGCTTACGGCGGCACCGGCGTGTATGACTACGTCGCCAACAAAGTCGGCGATTTCGATGCCGCGGCGCAGCTGGTTTCGCAGGCCTGGGACATCGGCGTCACGCTGGTCTGGTCGGGCGGCGTCGCCTTCCTGATCCTGCTGGTGCTGAAGTTCACGATCGGCATCCGCGCGAGCGACGACGACCAGCAAGAAGGTCTCGACCTCGCCGACCACGGCGAAAAAGCCTACAACTACTGATCTACCGGATTTCCTCCTGGTCCTTAGGGGCGCGCAAGCGCCCCTTTTCTTTTGGGGTGCTCGCGCACCCCTTGCTTTTTCTAGCGGGAGATTTTGCCGAGCAGCGCCAGCAGCTGGCGCCGCTCGGCGGCCGACAGGCGCGCTGCGATGCGCTGCTCGTGCCTGGCGATCGCGCGCAAGGCGCGCGCCAGCAGCGACCGGCCGGCGCGCGTCAGCCACAAGCCGTTGGTGCGGCGGTCCGCGCCCCGGCGGCGCTCCAGCAGGCCTCGCGTTTCGAGCAGGTCCAGCACGCCGACCATGGTCGAACGGTCGCGCTGCGCCGCCTCGGCGAGACGGCTCTGGGTCACGCCCGGGTTGGCGTCAATATAGATGAGCAAGCCGACCCGGCCCGGCGAGAGGCCCTGCACGCTGGCGGCGAAGTCGCGGAATACCGCCTGCTGGGCGAGCCGCAGCCGATAGCCGAGCAATTGCGGCAGCGCACCCGGATCTAGTTTTTGTTTGGAGTCCAAACAATTTGACCTTCGAACAGCGGCGACGCTACGATCCTAGGCGAATCTCCAAACCCCGGCAAGGAAACCGCCTGAACGCTGTTGAGCATTTTCTCGGCACCGCGGCGCTCGAGCAGCATGGCGCGCGCCCGGCGCTGATTTGCGGCGAAGAATCGCTCAGTTATGCCGAGCTCGCGACGCAGGTCGCGCGGGCGGCGAGTGCGTTTCGTGCCCTGGGCGTGGCGCCCGGCGACCGCGTGTTGCTGCTGATGCGCGACACGCCCGAATTCGCCGCCGCCTGGCTGGGCGCGGTGCACGCCGGCGCTGCGGCAATCGCGCTCAATACCCGGCTTTCCGAGGCCGAATACCGGCACATCCGCGCCGACAGCGGCGCGCGGCTGGCGATCATCGAGGACGTGTTCGCACAGGCACGGCCCGATCTCGCCGCTGAGGAAGCGGGCGCGGGCCGCCTGGCAATCGCCGGCGCGGGTACGGGACGGGCACCTTCGTGGCGCGACGCGCTGGCGCATGCCGCGCCCGCCGCCGCACCCCATGCGATGCGCGCGGAAGATCCGGCTTTCTGGCTGTATTCCTCCGGCACCACGGGCAAGCCCAAGGGAATTGTCCACACGCATCGCAGCCTGCTGCCCGCGGGGCAGGGCCAGCGTGAAGTGATCGGCCTCGCCGCCGGCGAGCGCAGCATCGCCACTTCGAAGCTGTTTTTCGCCTATGCGCTGGAGCACGGACTTCTGGGCCCCCTGGCCACCGGCGCCGCCGCGGTCCTGCAACCCGACTGGCCCGACGCGGAAACCGCGCTGGCGCTGGTTGCACGGCACACGCCGGCGACCTTCTTCAGCGTGCCGACCTTCTACCGCAACCTGCTCGCGCTGGGCGCGGCGCGACTCGCGCCATTCCGCGCGGTGCGGCGCTTCGTCGCCGCGGGAGAGCGTCTGCCGGCGCAGCTGCTCGAGCAGTGGCGCGCGGCGACCGGCGGGGAGATCCTGTCGCTGTATGGAATGTCCGAGACGTTCTGCGCCTGCATGATCACGCCGCCCGGCAGCTCGAACGGATCTCGCACCGGCAAGCCGCTGGCCGGCGTCGATACGCGGATCATCACGGCGGAAGGACAGGAGGCGGCCGCCGCGGTGCCGGGCGAACTCTGGATACGGCATCCCGCGCTCGCGCTCGGCTATGCCAACCGGCCCGAACAGACCGCGGCGCAGTTCCGCGACGGCTGGTTCTGCACGCGGGATCTGTTCGTCAGGGACACCGAGGGATTTTTCTCGCATCAGGGCCGTTCGGACGAGCTGGTGAAGATCGCCGGGCAGTGGGTACAGCCGGGCGAACTGGAGGAAGCGGTCGCCGGCGACCCGGCGATCGCGGAAGCGGCCTGCGTCCAGGTGACCGACGGCGAGGGCTTCGAGCGCCTCGCGCTGTTCGTCACGACCCGCGGGGAGGCTGCCCACGCGCTCGCCGCGGCCGGACGCGTCTGCGAGGAAAAGCTGCCGCGCTTCAAGCGGCCGAAATGGATCCGCACCGTGCCGGAGCTGCCGCGCACCGCCACCGGCAAAGTGCAGCGCTTCAAGCTGCGCGAACTTCTCGAGCGCGAACTCGACGGCCAGCAATAGGCCGGCGAATCTTCCCGCGCCCCCGTTACCCCTATACAATCCCCGGTTCGCTTTCTCTAGGAGGAGGAATCATGCGAATTTCAAAATCAGCAATTGCAGGTCTCGCCGCCGGTCTCGCGTTCGCCGCGGCGGTCCCGGCCGCTCTGGCGCAGACCGTGAAAATCGGCCTGATCAACACCTACTCGGGGCCGCAGGCGTCGAACGGCGACCAGATCCAGAAGTCGGTGGACCTGTTCATGAAGCTGAACGAATCCAAGCTGCCGGCCGGAATCAAGGTCGAGATCATCAAGCGGGACGACACGGGCATCAACCCGGAAACCGCGAAGCGCCTGGCGCAGGAACTGATCGTGCGCGACAAGGTGAACTTCATCACGGGCGTGGTGTGGACGCCAAACGCCGCGGCGATCGCGCCGCTCGCCACGGAGGCCAAGGTGCCGTTCGTCATCATGAACGCCGGCACCGCGATGCTGACCACGCTTTCGCCTTACATCGCGCGCACTTCATTCACGCTCTGGCAGTCGAGCTATCCGATGGGCACCTGGTCGTCGAAAAAATTCAAGACGGCCTACGTTGCGGTGGCGGACTACGGCCCGGGAATAGACGCCGAAAACGGCTTTACCAAGGGCTTCACCGACGGCGGCGGCAAGGTGGTCGGTACCGTGCGCATGCCGCCGCCGACCTCCGACTTTGCGCCGTTCCTGCAGCGCGTGAAGGATGCCAAGCCGGAGGCGCTGTTCGTGTTCGTGCCGGCCGGCAAGTCGGCCACCGCGCTGATGAAGGCTTTCGGCGAGCTCGGCCTCGGCAAGGACGGCATCAAGCTCATCGGCCCGGGCGACATCACCACCGACGAGGAACTGCCCAACATGGGCGACGTGCCGCTGGGCGTGACGACGATGTTCCATTACTCCGCGGCGGGCGACCGGCCGGCGAACAAGGCCTTCGTCGAGGCCTACAAGAAGGAATACGGCGCCAACGCGTGGCCGAATTTCATCTCGGTGGGCGCCTGGGACGCGATGCAGGCGATCTTCGACGCGATCCGCGCGCAGGGGGGCAAGATGGACCCGGACAAGACGATGGAGTTCCTCAAGACCTGGAAGAATGCCAACAGCCCGCGCGGTCCGATCTCGATCGACCCGGCGACGCGCGACATCGTGCAGAACGAATACGTGCGCGAAGTGCGCAAGGTGAACGGCGTGCTGGCCAACGTCGAGCTGGAGACGATTCCCGCGGTGAAGGATCCGTGGAAGGAAATCAACAAAAAGCAGTAGTGACGCTTCGTTGAACCCACAAAGCCCCCGCCGGGCGCCCCGCGGGGGCTTTGTTTTCCGGCCCTAGCGACTTCCCTTGGAAGCCTTCTTCTCCAGCCTGGTCAGCATCCTGTTTCACGGTCTCGCCTTCGGCGCGATCCTGTACGTCATCTCGGTCGGCCTGTCGGTGACGATGGGGCTCATGGGCTTCGTCAACCTGGCGCATGGCGTGTTCGCCATGGCGGGCGGCTACCTGATGATCTCGGCGATGCAGAAGCTGGGGCTGGCATGGCTGCCGGCGCTGGCGCTGGCCGGCGTGGCGGTGGCGCTCGCCAGCATGCTCCTCGAACGGCTGCTGTATGCGCGGCTCTACGGCGCGGGCGAGCTGGAGCAGGTGCTGTTCACCATCGGCCTGATTTTCGTCGCTGTGGCTATCGCGCGCATGGCCTATGGTCCCAACCCGCTCGCCGCGCCGCTGCCCGAGTACATGAAAGGGCAGACCGAGATCGCGGGACGGACATTCCCGACCTACCGGGTCATCGTGATCGCCTCCAGCGCGGTGCTGATCGCGATCCTCTGGATCGGCCTCGAGCGCACGCGCTGGGGCGCGATGGTGCGCGCGGCGGTGGACAACCGCGCCATGGCGCAATCCATCGGCATCGACACCGGGCGCCTGTTCACTTTCACCTTCGCGCTGGGCAGCGGCCTCGCCGCGCTGGGCGGCGCGCTGGGCGCCGACCTGCTCGCGATGACGCCCACTTACCCGTTCGAGCACCTGGTGTACTTCCTCATCGTAGTGGCGATCGGCGGACTGGGCACGCTGCGCGGCCCGTTCCTGGGCGCGATCCTGATCGGCGTCGGCGACACGGCCTGCAAATACTGGCTGCCGCAGTTCGGCGCTTTTTTCATCTACGCGGCCACGATGGCGCTGCTGCTGTGGCGGCCGCAGGGACTGCTCGGGCGGGCCCACTGATGCATACGGCCGCCGGCGCAGCCATCGGCTACGGCGGTTCCGCGCGCCTGCGCCCGCTCGAGCTGCTGCCCTGGGCGCTCGCCGCGGCGGTCTATTTCTTCGCGCCGAACTACCTCGCGCTCGGCGCCTACGTGCTGATCATGATCATTTTTGCGCTGTCGCTCGATCTGATTCTCGGTTACGGCGGCATCGTCACGCTCGGCCACGCGGCCTATTTCGGCTTCGGCGCCTATGTCGCCGGGATTTTCGCGGTGAACTTCAGCGGCGACCCCATCCTCGGCCTTCTGGTCGCCGCGGCGGCTGCGGGAGTGCTCGGATTCGCCACCGGGGCGGTGATTCTGCGCACCCACGGCCTGGCGCTCCTCATGCTGACGCTCGCCATCACCTCGATCGTGTTCGAGATCGCCAGCAAGTGGTCCAGCGTCACGGGCGGCAGCGACGGCCTGCACAGCGTTCCGGTCAAGGCGATCCTCGGCATGTTCAAGTTCGACATGTTCGGCAAGACCGCCTATCTCTATTGCCTTGCCGTGCTGGTCCTGTGCTGGTGGCTGGTGCGCGCCATCGTGCATTCGCCCTTCGGCATCTCGCTCGCCGGCACCCGCGAGAACGATGTCCGCATGCACGCCATCGGCGCTCCGGTTTACCGGCGGCGGCTCTACGCGTACATCATCTCCGCCGCGCTGGCGGGACTCGCCGGCGCGCTGCTCACCCATACGACGCAGTTCGTCGGCCTGTCCGTGCTGACCTTCGAGCTCTCCGGCGAAATCCTGGTGATGCTGGTGCTCGGCGGCATCCGCCGCATCTACGGCGCCTTCGTCGGCCCGATCGTCTACCTGGTGGCGCGGGACTACCTGTCGCAGCAGTCGCCCGAGTACTGGACCATGGGAATCGGCCTGCTGCTGATTTTCATCGTCATGTTCGCGCGCGGCGGAATTCTCGGCCTGCTGGATTCCCTGAAGCGCAGGTTCGCAGGAGGAAAATCCTGATGGCCGCGCTGGAAACGCGGAAATTGTGCAAGAGCTTCGGCGCGCTCACGGTGGCCGAAAGCATCGATTTCCGCCTCGAAGCCGGCGCGCGCCACGCCCTGATCGGCCCCAACGGCGCCGGCAAAACCACCTTCATCAACATGCTGACCGGCAGGCTGGCCCCCTCGGCCGGGACGGTGATGCTCGGCGGCGAGGACGTCACTTCCCTCGCGCAATCGGCGCGCGTCAAGCGCGGCCTGGGGCGCACCTTCCAGATCAATACGCTGTTCCGCGAACTGTCCGTGCTGGACAACGTCGCGCTCGGCATCGCCGAGCGTCTCGGCGTGGCGGGCCGTTTCTGGCGCGCGGCCAGCGCCTACCGCGAGGTGCGCGACGAAGCGATGGCGTTGCTCGAGAGCCTGAGGCTCGCCGCGGACGCAGGCCAGCGCGTGCTCGATCTGCCTTACGGCAAGCAGCGCCTGGTCGAGATCGCGATTGCGCTGGGACTCAAACCCCGGGTGCTGCTGCTGGATGAGCCCGCGGCGGGCGTGCCTTCGCTCGAATCGGCCCGCATCCTCGAGGTGCTCGACCGGCTGCCGGCGGAAATCGCCATCCTGATCATCGAGCACGACATGGAACTCGTGTTCCGCTTCGCCAGGCGCATCACGGTGCTGGTGCAGGGCCAGGTGCTCTGCGAAGGCACGCCCGCGGAGATCGCCGCCGACCGCCGCGTGCACGAGGTTTATCTCGGCGAAGGCCATGGCTGACGCACTGCGGCTCTCGGGGGTGCGCGCCGGCTACGGCGAGACCGTCGTGCTCGAAGACGTCGGCTTCGCGCTGGCCGAGCGCGGCTCGCTGGCGATACTCGGGCGCAACGGCGTAGGCAAAACGACGCTGCTCGCGACGATCATGGGCCACACCACGTTCCACGGCGGCAGCATCGAATTCAACGGCCGGCCGGTCGCGCGCATGCCCGTGCACCAGCGCAACCGCCTCGGCATCGGCTACGTGCCGCAGACGCGCGACATTTTTCCGTCGCTCTCCGTGGCCGAAAATCTCGACGTCGCCGCCCGGCCCGGGCGCTGGAACGGGGAGCGCGTATTCGAACTGTTCCCGCGGCTTGCCGAGCGCCGTTCGCACATGGGCAACCAGCTGTCGGGCGGCGAGCAGCAGATGCTCGCCACCGGCCGCGCCCTGATGGGCAATCCCGCGCTGCTGCTGCTGGACGAGCCGCTGGAGGGCCTGGCGCCGATCATCGTGGAAATGCTGCTGAAGGCCCTGGAGCGCCTGATCCGCGAAGAATCGCTGACGGTGATCCTGGTCGAACAGCATGCCAAGCTCGCGCTGCGGGTGACGGAGACGGCGCTGGTACTGAACCGCGGCCGCATCGCGCACCATGGACCGAGCGCCGAGCTGCTGCGCGACCCGGAACGCCTCACCGCGCTGGTCGTAGCCCATTAGGAAAGACTAAAATTCCGCTTCTTGCACGCAGAACCCTCGGAGAGCATCGAATGGCACACGTGATTTCGCTGTGGAACATCCCTTCGCTGGCGGTAAAAGACTCGAAGGACCTGTTCCCGGTGCGGCGCATCTTCTGCGTCGGCCGCAACTACGTCGAGCACCAGAAGGAAATGGGCGGCGACGGCCGCGAAACGCCGTTCTTCTTCATCAAATCCGAATTCGCGCTGGTGACGGGCGGCGAGCTGCACTACCCGCCGAAGACCGCCAATTTCCACTATGAAACCGAGATGGTGGTGGCCATCGCCAGGGGCGGCCGGCGCATCGAGGCGAAAAAGGCGAACGAGCACATCTTCGGCTACGGCGTCGGCCTCGACATGACGCGCCGCGACCTGCAGCAGCTCGGCAAGGACCACGGCCGGCCCTGGGATTTCGGCAAGAACTTCGACGAAGCGGCGCCCTGCAGCGCGCTGATGCCGGCCGCGAAGATCGGCCATCCCAGCAAGGGCGCGATCTGGCTCAAGGTGAACGGCAAGGAGCGCCAGAAAGCCGATCTCTCCGACATGATCTGGTCGGTGCCCGAGCAGATCGCTTTCCTTTCGGAGTACTACACGCTCGAGCCCGGCGACCTGATCTATTCCGGCACGCCCGCGGGCGTCGGCCCTGTGAAGCCGGGCGACGACATGCACGCCGGCATCGACGGCGTCGGGGAACTCAAGGTCAAGGTCGTTCCGGCGCTCTAGCTGTCAATGAAATTCAAGTCGTTGCGGTTCAAGCAGCGGGGGGCGGTCGGTATCCTGCTGCTCAACCGGCCCGCCAAGCGCAATGCCCTGAGCGACGCGATGGTCGCGGAGCTCGATGTGTTCTTCAACGCGCTGCCCGCGGGAGTAAAGGCGCTGGTCCTGCACGGCGCGGGCGAGCACTTCTGCGCCGGCCTCGACCTGGCGGAACTCTCCGACCGCTCGGCCGCGCAGGGCGCGGCGCATTCGCGCGGCTGGCACCGGACCTTTGAACGGATCCAGTTCGGCCAGGTGCCGGTGGTGGCGGTGCTGCACGGCGCGGTCGTGGGCGGCGGCCTGGAGCTCGCCAGCACCGCGCATGTCCGCGTCGCCGAGCGCAGCGCGTTCTATGCCCTGCCGGAGGGCCAGCGCGGCATTTTTGTCGGCGGCGGCGCCTCGGTACGGGTGCCCAGGCTGATCGGCGCGGCGCGCATGGCCGATATGATGTTCACCGGCCGCGTGTATTCCGCGGAAGAAGGGCAGGCGACCGGCATCTCCACTTACCTGGTCGCCGCCGGCAAAGGCCTCGCCAAAGGAATCGAACTCGCCGGCCGCATCGCGGGCAACGCGCCGGCAACCAATTTCGCGCTGATGCACGCGCTGCCGCGCATCGCCGAACTCGGCCAGGACGCGGGCCTGCTGATGGAATCCCTGATGGCGGGAATCGCGCAAAGCGAGCCGGAAGCGAAAAAGCGCATGAAGGATTTCCTCGAGAAGCGCGCGGCAAAAGTAAAAAAGCACGGATGAACCGGGCAGGGCCAATGGCAGCGCCCGCACGCAAGGTCCCGCTTGGCGCGGCCGAAGTGAATACCGAGCGGCGCGTGGACGGTTCGATCCTGCTGCGCTCGCCGTACCCGCTGGACGCCTATCCGGACAAGATCACCGAACGCCTGGTGCATTGGGCGCGCGAAGCGCCCGAGCGCGCATTTATCGCGCAGCGCGATGCCGAGGGAAACTGGCGCACTCTGAATTACGCGGCAACCTTCGCCCGCGTGCGCGCGATCGGCCAGGCACTGCTCGACCGCGGCCTGTCGCAGGAACGGCCGGTGGCGATTCTGTCGGACAACGATATTGAACATGCGCTGCTCGCGCTCGCGTGCATGCATGTGGGCGTCGCCTACGTGCCGGTGTCGTCGGCCTATTCGCTCGTTTCCACGGACTTCGCGAAACTGAAATACGCGATCGGGCTTCTCACGCCGGGATTCGTGTTCGCCGCCGACGGCCAGCGCTTCGCAAAAGCGATCGCGGCGGCTGTTCCGGCGGGCACGGAAGTGATGTTTGGCGGCCGATTTTCCGAGCTGGAAGCGACGCCGCCCACTGCCGCGGTCGAGCAGGCACACGCCGCCGTCGGCCGGGACACGATCGCGAAATTCCTCCTCACCTCCGGCTCCACTGGTCAGCCCAAGGCGGTCATCAACACGCAACGCATGCTCTGCAGCAATCAGCAGATGCTGGCGCAGTCGCTGCCGTCGCTGCGCGCCACGCCGCCGGTGCTGGTCGACTGGCTGCCGTGGAATCACACCGCGGGCAGCAACCACAACCTCGGCATCGTGCTGTACCACGGCGGCACTCTCTATATCGACGAGGGCAAACCGGTCCCGGGATTGATAGAGAAAACCGTGCGCAACCTGCGCGAGATCGGTCCGACGATCTATTTCAATGTTCCGCGCGGCTACGAGGCGCTGCTGCCGTTTCTGCGCGAGGATGCCACCCTGCGCAAGATGTTTTTCAGCCGCCTGGGATTGCTGCAATACGCCGCCGCGGTGCTGCCGCAGCCGATATGGAAGGCCTATGAGGAACTGGCGGTCGAAACCTGCGGCGAACGCATCCTCTGGATCACGGGCTACGGGGCCACGGAAACGGCGCCGGCCGCCATGTTCACCAACCGCGGCGCGGCGCGCGCCGGAACCGTGGGCCTGCCGGTGGACGGCGTCGACATGAAACTCGCGCTGGTGGCCGACAAGTTGGAGGCGCGCTTCCGGGGCCCGAGCATTACGCCCGGCTACTGGCGCCAACCCGAGCTGACCAAAGCGGCGTTCGACGAGGAGGGGTTCTACCGCACCGGCGACGCGATGCGCCTGGCCGACCCCACCGATCCGGCGCAGGGTATGGAGTTCGATGGCCGCATTACGGAAGACTTCAAGCTCACCACCGGCACCTGGGTAAGCGTGGGGCCGCTGCGCGCGAAGATCAATTCAGCCTGTTCGCCGCTGGTGCAGGACGTGGTGATCACCGGCCACGATCGCGACCGGCTCGGCGCGCTGGTATTTCCAAATCTCGCGGCATGCCGCGATTTGAGCGCGGATGCCCTGCGCGCGCGCCTGCAGGAGACTTTCGACCGCCTTGCGCGCGACAGCACAGGCAGTTCGACGCGGATCGCGCGCGCGCTGGTCATGCAGGTCCCGCCCTCGATCGACGCCAGCGAAATCACCGACAAGGGTTCGATCAACCAGCGTGCGGTATTGAAGAACCGCGCCTCGCTTGTGGAACAGCTCTATGCGGAACCCCCCGGCCCGGCCATCATTGTGAGTTCGCCATGAACATCAAAGACCTCGTCGCCATCGACGTCCATACCCACGCCGAAACGTCGACGCGCATGCTGCCCGATGCGGCGGAGAAGGAAGCACTCGAGGCGCGCGGCCGTTATTTCCGCTACAAGGTGCAGCATCCGACCATCGCGCAGATGGCCGCGTATTACCGCGAGCGCAAAATCGCCTTCGTCGTATTCACGGTGGATCACGAACGCGGCATGGGCATCCAGCGCATCTCGAACGAAGAGGTCGCCGAGTCCGCGCACGAGCATGCCGACATCGCGATTCCGTTCGCCAGCATCGACCCGGCGCGCGGCAAGATGGGCGTGCGCGAGGCGAGGCGCCTGATCAAGGATTTCGGCGTCCGCGGATTCAAGTTCCACCCGACGGTGCAGGCGTTCTTTCCCAACGACCACGACGCCTACCCGCTCTATGAGGTCATCGCGGAGGCGAAGCTGCCGGCGATTTTCCACACGGGCCAGACCGGCATCGGCGCCGGCATGCCCGGCGGCGGGGGCTTGCGCCTCAAGTATTCGAATCCCATCTACCTGGACGACGTGGCGGCCGACTTCCCGGATATGCCGATCATCATGGCGCACCCCTCGGTGCCCTGGCAGGACGAGGCCCTCTCGGTGG
>CAZPNH010000013.1:0-12659 GCA_964587635.1 uncultured Bordetella sp. | reverse complement strand
GCCAAAGATTAGAACGCCCCCGCTACTTCATCAATTCTTCCAGCTGCGCGCGAATGTTCTTTTGCGCCTGCTCGGTGGCGGACGCGCTGGGGCCGACGGTGGCGCCTTTCTTGATGCAGCCGCCGATGCTGGCGGGAACGATCGGGCCGAGGATGCTCGGCGACTGCGGATAGCAGTCGGCGGCGCTGGTGACGCTCGGCAGGAAAACATATTTCCCGGCCTGGTCGAAGGAGTGAACCGCGCCGGGGTAGATGCTGATGGCGACATCCTGGCCGGAAGCCTTGAGAGAGGCGGCGAGCTCCGCGCAGGGCTTGGCGGGCGTCCAGTCATCCTTCTCTCCGGAATGGATGCGCACCGGCGCGGAGACGCGGTCGCGCTCGGGAAACACCGCGTTGCAATAGGGATAGAACGGGAAGAACGCGCGGAACGAGGCCTGGCCGCCGGGCGCAAAGGTCTCTTTCGCCCAGGCGGTGGATGCGAGCATGGTGAGTATGCCGCCGTGCGAGAAGCCCATCAGTGCGATGCGCTTGGAATCGATCTTCGGATGCGCCGCAAGCAGCCGCAGCGCGCCGTAGGCGTCGGGCACCCGCTGCAATGAGCTGAGCAGCGCGGCCTGGGTGCAGACCTCGCTGATGCCCCGCCCGCCGAAACTGTCGGTGTTGAAAGTGGCGTAGCCCAGGCCGCGCAGGAACGGTCCCCATGCGGATTCGACGTTGCGGTTGCCGGCGCAACCGTGCGCGAGGACGACGGCGGGAAACGGGCCCGCGCCTTCGGGAAACAGCAACTCGCCCGAGAGCGTCACGGAATTCGCGCTCAGCGCGTACGGCTCGGCGGGCCCGCCCCGCAGCAGGCTGCCGGCGCTCTGAAAGGACACCATCCCTGAATCGGCGGCGCGGCCCGCGCCGGCTGCGAGCATGAAGACGACAAGCAACGCGCGCTTGGCCGACGGCATGAAGTTGGTTTTCACCTGCTCTCCCCTCAACTCTCCCGAACCTAGCCTAGCACTAGATGGCTTCGCGTGGCGTCCTGGAGGTTTGTGTGTCGCGACGCAGCGGACCGTCGACTTCGGAAGCGAAGCGCGCGAGCGCGGCGAGCAGCACGTCGCGGTTGAGCCGGTACATCACGCGCTGTCCCTGGCGCTCCGCGGACACGAGGCCGGCATGCTGCAGCACGGAGAGATGGCGCGACACGGCGGGCGCACTGGTGCCGAAGCGCGCCGCGAGGTCCGTGGTCGAGAGCGCCGTCTGCCCAAGGAAGGCGATGATCTGCCGGCGCGGCAGCGAGGCCAGGGCGCCGAAAATATGATTAACATTCATGTTAATAGTATGCCCGGATTTTGTGGTTCAATGAATCCATACCAATCTGGGGAACACGAATGGCAAAAGGCAAAGCGGCGGCGCCGCTCTCGATGGCGGACCGCGACGGCTGGATCTGGTACGACGGCAAGCTGGTGCCGTGGCGCTCGGCGACCACGCACGTGCTGACGCATTCGCTGCACTACGGCCTCGCCGTGTTCGAGGGCGTGCGCGCCTACAAGACCATCAGCGGCACGCAGATCTACCGGCTGCGCGAGCACACGCAGCGGCTGATGAACTCGGGCCACATCTACATGATGAAGATCCCGTACAGCATCGAGCGCCTGATGCAGGCGCAGATCGACGTGGTGGCGGCGAACGGCCATGAATCCTGCTACATCCGCCCGATCGCGTTCTACGGCTCGGAGAAGATGGGCGTCTCGCCGGTGGGCGCGAAAGTGCACGTCGCGATCGCGGCCTGGCCCTGGGGCGCCTACCTCGGGCCCGAGGCGCTCAACAAGGGCATCCGCGTGAAGACCGCCTCGGTGGTGCGCCACCACGTCAACGTGACGATGGCGCGCGCGAAAATGTCGGGCACCTATCCGAATTCGGTGCTGGCGACGCTGGAAGCCACGCAGCACGGCTACGACGAGGGCCTGCTGCTCGACGTCGACGGCTTCGTCGCCGAAGGCGCGGGCGAGAACATCTTCATCGTCAAGGACGGCAAGCTCATCGAGCCCGAGCTCACCTCGGCGCTCACCGGCATCACGCGCTCCTCCATCATCGAGCTGGCCGAAGGCCTGGGCTACAAGGTCATCGCCAAGCGCCTGACGCGCGACGACATCTACATCGCCGACGAATGCTTCTTCACCGGCACCGCGGCCGAAGTGACGCCCGTCCGCGAACTGGACGGCCGCCAGATCGGCGCCGGCAAGGCGGGCCCGGTCACCAAGGCGCTGCAGAAGGCGTTCTTCGACGTGGTGACCGGCAAGGACCGCAAGCACAAGCACTGGCTCACGCCGGTGCCGATGAAAAAGGTGAAGAAGTGAGTACCGATACGGCAAGGCAGGTGGAACTGACGGAGAAAGACCTGCCGCTGCACTGCCCGATGCCGGGCGCACCGCTGTGGGCGCGGCATCCGCGTGTGTTCCTCGACGTGGTCAAGCACGGCGAAGCGCTCTGCCCGTACTGCGGCACCAGGTATTTGTACAAAGGCGCAGCCCCCAAAGGGCACTGATTCTGGCTCGCATACTCGTCGTCGCGCCCAACTGGATCGGCGACGCGCTGATGGCGCAGCCGTTGCTTGCCCGCCTGCGCGAAAGACACGCCGGCAGCCGCATCGAGGTGCTCGCCCCGCCCTGGGTGGCGCCGGTCCTGCGCCGCATGCCGGAGGTCGACGAGGTCATCGAGACCGACCTGCGGCACGGCCGGCTGCAACTGGCCGAGCGCTGGCGTCTCGGCCGCGACTTGAGCCGGCGCGGCTATGACGAGGCCATCGTGCTGCCGAACACCTGGAAGTCCGCGCTGATCCCTTTGTTCGCCGGCATTCCGCTGCGCACGGGCTACGCACGGCGCGGCCTGCTGAACCGGGTTCACGGCGCGGCGGAATCGCGCGAGTCCATGACCGCCCATTACGCGCGCCTCGCGGAGAAGCCCGGAACCGATCCGGTGCTGCCCTTGCCGCTGCCCCATTTGAAAGTCGCACCGAACCAGACCGCTACCCGCTTCGGCATCTCCGGCCCCTATACGGTGTTCTGCCCCGGTGCCGAATACGGTCCGGCCAAGCGCTGGCCCTACTTCCGCGAACTCGCAGCGCGGCTGCAATCGCAGATCGTGGTGCTCGGTTCCGCGTCGGACAAGGTGGCGGCGGAGGGAATAGCCGGCAGGAATCTCGCCGGCCAGACGACACTCGACGAAGCGATCGACCTGATTGCCGGCGCCGCCGCGGTCGTCACCAACGATTCCGGACTGATGCACGTCGCCGCAGCGACCGGCACGCCGCAGGTGGCGCTGTTCGGCTCGTCCAGCCCGGCGCACACGCCGCCGCTGTCGCCCGCCGCGCGCGTCGTCTGGCTGAAGATCGAATGCAGCCCCTGCTTCGCGCGCGTCTGCCCGCTCGGGCACTTCAAGTGCATGAACGACCTGTCGGTGGAACGCGTCATGCAGGAAATCAGGGCCTTGTCATGAGCGCGAAAATCTTCCCCACCGCGCAGGACGCGGAGAACGCCTTCTACGAGGCGCTCGAGCGCTGCGACCTCGAGGCGATGATGGCCGTGTGGTCCGAGGACGAGGAAATCGTCTGCGTGCATCCCGCGGGGCAGCGGCTCGCAGGCCAGGCGCAGGTGCGCGAAGTGTGGCGGCAGATGTTCGCCGGCGGCCCCAACATGCGCGTGCAGATCACCCAGCAGGTGGTGGTCGCCGGCGTGATGCTCGAAGTGCACAGCGTGCACGAGAACATCACCGTCGCCGGCGAGCAGCGCCCGCGGCCGCCAATGGTGGCGACCAACGTCTACCTGCGCACCGCGGCCGGCTGGCGCATGATCGTGCACCACGCCTCGCCCGCGCCCGGCGAGCCGCCCGCCGCGGAACCCCCGCCCGCGCCGTCGTCCAAGATCCTGCATTGAAACCCGCGGCGGGTTCCGGAGCGGGGTCCTATGCAGCGCCGTGGTGGCTGCCCGGCGGCCACCTGCAGACCATCGCGGCGGCGCTCGCGCCGGCGCCGCGCATCGCCTGGTCGCGCGAGCGCTGGGACACGCCGGACGGCGATTTCATCGACCTCGATTGGGCCGGCCGGGCCG
The DNA here is from genome assembly GCA_964587635.1 of uncultured Bordetella sp. Lineage (GTDB taxonomy): Bacteria > Pseudomonadota > Gammaproteobacteria > Burkholderiales > SG8-39 > RBG-16-66-20. The sequence goes on along the minus strand of CAZPNH010000013.1, from coordinate 8,566 downwards.
CGAATCCGGCCGGGCCGCTGGTCGCGCTGTTTCACGGCCTCGAGGGCAGTTCCGCCAGCCACTACGCGCGCGCGATCGCGGCGCAGGCGGTGGCGGAGGGCTGGCGCTGCGTGGTGCCGCACTTTCGCGGCTGCTCGGGGGAACTCAATCGCCTGCCGCGCGCCTACCACTCTGGCGACAGCGCGGAGATCGGCTGGATCCTGCGCCGGCTGGACGCCCGCCATGCGGTCGGCATTTCCCTGGGAGGCAACGCCTTGCTCAAATTGCTGGGAGAACAAGGCGCCGAAGCGACGCTCGAGAAGGCCGTCGCCATCTCGGCCCCGCTCGATCTTGCCGCCGCGGGCCGGTCGCTCGACCGCGGCCTGAGCCGCGCGATCTACACCCGCATGTTCCTCAGGACGCTCAAGAAAAAGACCTTCGAGAAAATAAAGCGGCGGGACGTTTCCATCGACGCCCGGCGCCTGGCGGGCGCCCGCACGTTCTGGGAGTTCGACGACACCGTCACCGCTCCGCTGCACGGCTTCCTCGGCGCCGACGACTACTGGGCGCGTTCCTCCAGCGGCCCGTGGCTCACCAGGATCCGCGTGCCGACGCTGGTGCTGAACGCGCGCAACGATCCGTTCATGCCGCAGGACGCGCTCGACGCCCTGCCCAAAATGCCGCCGAACGTGGTGCTAGAATTTCCCCGCACTGGCGGCCACGCCGGCTTTCCCGGCCGCAACCGCTGGCTCGCAAGACGCGTTCTGGAATTTCTCTCAGCTCCGTGAAAGTCCCCGCAGAAATTTTCCGCGCCTACGACGTCCGCGGCATCGCCGGCAAGGTGCTGACGGCGGCCGTGGTGCGCGAGATCGCCCGCGCGGTCGGCACGCTCGGCCGCGAGCGCGGCGCGCCCGTGTTCGCCGTCGGCCGCGACGGCCGGCTTTCCAGCCCGGAACTGTCCGTCGCGCTCATGGACGGCCTGAACGCCGCGGGCGCCGACGTCATCGACATCGGACTGGTGCCCACGCCGGTCACCTATTTCGCCGCCCACCATCTCGGCTGCGGCAGCGCGGTGATGCTCACCGGCAGCCACAATCCCAAGGAAGACAACGGCCTGAAAATGGTGATCGCCGGCGACACCCTGTCCGGCGGGGAAATCCAGGACCTGCGGCGGCGCGTCGAATCCGGCGACGTCGAGTCCGGCAGCGGAAGGCGAAGCCGCGCGGACGTCCTCGACGCTTACGTGGATCGCATCGCGGGCGACGTGAAGCTCGCGCGGCCGATGAAGGTAGCGATCGACTGCGGCAACGGCGCCGCCGGCGTGATCGCCCCGCGCCTGTTCCGGCGCCTCGGCTGCGAAGTGACGGAACTGTTCACGGAGGTGGACGGGAATTTCCCGAATCACCATCCGGATCCGTCCAGGCCGGAGAACCTCTCCGCGCTGGTGCAGGAACTGAAAACCGGCCCGGCGGCGCTGGGACTCGCCTTCGACGGCGACGCCGACCGCCTCGGCGTGGTCACCAAGGGCGGCAAGGTGATTTTCCCGGACCGCCAGCTGATGCTCTACGCCAAGGACGTGCTGTCCCGCAATCCGGGCGCCGAGATCATCTACGACGTGAAGAGCACCCGGCTGCTCGCGCCCTGGATCGAGCAGCACGGCGGGCGGCCGCTGATCTGGAAAACCGGGCATTCGCTGATCAAGGCGAAGCTGAAAGCGACCGGCGCCCAGCTCGCCGGCGAAATGTCGGGGCACATCTTTTTCAAGGAGCGCTGGTACGGCTTCGACGACGCGCTCTACTGCGGCGCACGGCTGCTGGAAATCCTTTCGGTGGAACCGGATCCTAGCCGGGTGCTGGAGGCGCTGCCGGATGCGCCTTCCACGCCGGAGCTCAACTGGAAGCTCGCCGAGGGTGAGCCGCAGGCGATCATGGAGAAACTGCTGGCGCTGGAACCTTTCTCCGGCGCGGCGCGCCTGGTGACCATCGACGGCGTGCGCGCGGAATACCCGGACGGCTTCGGCCTGGCGCGCGCCTCGAACACGTCCCCGGTGATCGTATTGCGCTTCGAAGGAAACACGCCGCAGGTGCTGGCGCGCATTCAGGAAGACTTCAGGAAAACCCTGCAGCCGCTCAAGCCGGCAACGCCGCTACCTTTTTAGGCCGCCCAGCAGCGCGGCAACGGGCCGTTCGCGCCGCTTGGCGTGCGCCGCGGCAGGCTCCTCCGCCTTGGGCGCCGCGGTAGCGGTGCCCGGCTCATAAGGCCTGGAAAAAATCGGATCGTGGGGCTTTTGCTGCGGTTTCTGCTGCGGTCTTGCCTGGGAACCGGCGGCCTGCGCATGCTGCGCCGGCTGCGGGGCATTCTGCGGCGGCCGGTGTTCCTGCCGGCGTTGCGATCCCTGCCGCGACCGCCCGGCATCCGCGTTTTTGTGCCGGTGCGCCGCTTCGCCGGAATCGCCGCTCACCATGGTCGCCACGGTGCCCATGTTCGCGAAACCCGGCACCAGCACGCGCTCCAGCTTCTTGTTGATGAGCTTCTCGATCGCCGCCAGCGCCTCGAGGTCCTCCGGCGCCACCAGCGAGATGGCTTCGCCCGTCAAACCCGCCCGGCCAGTGCGGCCGATGCGGTGCACGTAATCCTCGGGCGAGTGCGGAATGTCGAAATTGATCACCTGCGGCAGGCTCTCGATGTCCAGGCCGCGGGAGGCGACGTCGGTGGCGACCAGCACCGTGGTCTTGCCGGTCTTGAAGGCGTCCAGGGCGGCTTCGCGCTCAGCCTGCGTCTTGTCGCCATGGATGGCGTCCACCTGGATGTGGTTGGCCCGCAATTGATGCGCCAGCCGGTTGGCGCCGATGCGCGTGCTGGTGAACACCAGCACCTGCTTGAGCCCGCGCGACTGGATCAGGTGGCACAGCAGTTCGCGCTTCTTCTCGCGCGCGCACGGATGAATCACGTGGGTGACGGAATCGGCGGTGGCGTTGCGCGCGGCGATCTGCACCTCCGCGGGATTCTTCAGCAGCGTCTTGGTCAGCTTGCGGATCTCGTCCGGAAAGGTGGCCGAGAACAGCAGGTTCTGCCGGACGGGGGGCAGCAGCGCGATGATGCGCTTGATGTCGGGCATGAAGCCCATGTCCAGCATGCGGTCCGCCTCATCGAGGATCAGCACCGACACCTGGTTGAACATCACCGTCTTGTTGTGCACGTGGTCGAGCAGCCGGCCGGGCGTGGCGACGAGGACTTCCACGCCGCGCCGCAGCTGCGCGATCTGCGCGTTCATGTCCGTGCCGCCGTAGACGATCGCGGTGCGGATCGGCATGTGCTTGGCGTAGTCGCGGAAGCTTTCCTCGACCTGGATCGCCAGTTCGCGCGTCGGCGCGAGCACCAGCACGCGTATCGGATGGCGCGCGGGCGATGCCGACGAGCTGGCATGCGGCGCGAGGAGCTGCAGCGTCGGCAACGCGAATGCGGCGGTCTTGCCGGTGCCGGTCTGGGCACCCGCCATGAGATCGCGGCCCGCGAGGACGAGGGGGATGGCTTGTTCCTGGATCGGGCTTGGCTGTTCGTAGCCCAGGTCTTTCACCGCTTGCAGCAGCGGCGGGATCAAGCCCAGTTTTTCGAAACCTGAGCTAATGACGTAATGCCTTGAAAACTAAAGAAGTCGCATTATACGCCTTTAGGAGCGCGTTTACGGCGAGATCACAAGCTGCGTTTGCGTAACCAGGGCCACGAGCTTGCCCGCCTCGCTGCGGATAGTGGTCTGGCAGACCACCGTGGTGCGGCCCTTGTGCACCGGAACCGACTCCCCGACGACCCGGGTACCGGCGGCCGCACCGCCGATGAAGTTCGTTTTCGACTCGATGGTCGTGGTGCGCGCCCCCTCCGGCATGTTGAGGATCGCCGCCACCGCGCCCAGAGTGTCGGCGAACGCCATGATCGCGCCGCCGTGCAGGTTGTCGCCGATGGTGCACAGATCCTTGCGCACCGCCAGCCGCGCGACCACCTTGTCCGGGGCCACATCGGTGAACTCGATGCCCATCAGGTCGGGCAGCAGGCCCTTGAACCGTTCCTGCATGGACGCGGCAAGACTCATCTCGGTCGACGGCTCAGTTGATCGTCCGCCGGCTGCGCTCGGGCGGCGCCTCCTGCGGCTCGACGCCGGGAAGTTTGAGCTCCATGTCCCAGTCGCTTTTCTTCACCGCGGCCTGCAGCAGGCGGCAGACGGAGTGCAGCAGCACCGGGTCGAGCGTCAGGGTCACGCCCTGCCCTTCCGGCGGATGCATCGCCACCACCGGATGGCCGTTCGGGTCGTGGCCGGTCTGGATGCGCGCGAGCAGCAGCGGCTCGGCGCCCAGCGGCGTGGCGCGCAGGCTGTCGTCATAGGGTTTGGAAAAATTCGCTTTCGACACCGCCTGCTCGTGCTCGATGCTGAGCAGGGCCTTGCGCGCCTCGGGGTTGGGCTGGGTGCGGATGCGCGGGCTCGCCTCCTCGGCGAGCTTGACCAGCAGCGGCCACAGCAGCTTGACGAAGCGGCGCGTGAGCCACATGCGCACTTCGACCTTCTCGCTCGCCGCGATCAGCATCAGCAGGCGGTCCTGCTCGGCGGCGAAATCGATCTTGAGCTGGTGCAGGCGCATGGACAGGCAATTGTAGAATGCTTTGGTGCTGAAAATCGTCCCGGCAACGGCGCAGGACCTCGAGGATGTCCGCATCCTGTTCGGCGAATATTCGGGCCTGGTGGCCGAGGCGCTGTGTTTCCAGAATTTCGACCAGGAACTCGAAGCGCTGCCCGGCCAGTATGCACCGCCCGGGGGCGTGCTGCTGATCGCCCGCGACGCGGATGCGGCGGCTGGCTGCGTCGCGCTGCGGCGCATCGACGCCGGAACCGGCGAAATGAAGCGCATGTACGTGCGGGAGACGCACCGCGGCACCGGCCTGGGCCGGCGGCTGGCGACCGAAGTCATTGGCGCGGCGAAACGCCTGGGTTACGCGCGCCTGGTGCTGGACACGCTGCCGAAGCTGACAACGGCCATCGCGCTCTACCGCGACCTCGGCTTCCGCGAGACCGGCCCCTACCTGGCGGCGCCGACGCCGGGCGCGCTCTGCTTCGAACTCAAGATCCAGGGCACGGGAGACGAGTCTCCCGTTACTTCTTTCTGATTTTTTCCAGCAGCGCGGTGCTGGAGCGCTGGTGCTCGAAGGGAATCGACACGACGCGCCCGCCGCGCCTCAGCGTTTCCACCGCGCCGACGATTTTTTCCGCCGGCCAGTCGCCACCCTTGACCAGCACTTCGGGCCGCAACAGCTCGATCAGCGCGGCCGGCGTGTCCTCGTCGAACCAGGTGACCGCATCCACCGCGGCCAGCGCCGCGATCAGCGCCATGCGGTCCTCGAGCCCGTTGACCGGGCGCCCGTCCCCCTTGCCCAGCCGGCGCGCCGAGGCGTCGCCGTTCAGCGCCACCACAAGCGCGGCGCCGAGCTCGCGCGCCTGCGCGAGATAGGTCACGTGGCCGCGATGCAGGAGGTCGAAAACGCCGTTGGTGACCACCAGCGGCCGCGCCAGCCCCGCGGCCCACTGCGCCGCGTTGCCCGGAGACCTTATTTTTTCTTCAAATCGCAGGCGGGAACCCGCTATCGTTCACTTCTTCGTTTCCTCGGCCTTGGGCTTGGGCGGGGGCGGCGGCGCGCAGATGGCGTCAGTCGGCTTGCAGTATTCGAACACCTTCACGACCTTGCGCACTCCGCCCGTGGTGCGCGCGACCTCGACCGCGTCAGTCGCTTCCTGCTCCGTGACGATGCCGAGCAGGTAGACCACCGAGGCTTCGGTCACCACCTTGATGCTCAGCACGTTGAATCTGTTGGCGTCGAGGAAGCGCGCCTTCACTTTACCCGTGATGCCGGCGTCGTTTGCGCGCGAGGTGAGGGAGGACCCGCCCGCCACCTGCAGTTCGTTGGTGACGCCGCGCGCATTGGTCATGCCCAGGGTAATTTTCTCGATCTCGGCCTTGGCTTTCTCATCCGGCACTTCGCCGGTCAGCAGCACGTTGCGGTTGTAGGAGGTGATGTTGACGTGCACCTTGTCGCCGAAGCGCTCGGCGATGCGGTTGGTGACGCGCAGTTCGATGCCTTCGTCCTCGACCTGGGTGCCGGTCGTGCGCCGGTCCACGGACGACATCATCGCGGTGCCCACGCCCACGGCCGCCACGCCGACGCAGCCGGCCAGCGCGCCGGCGGCGAGAGGAACCGCGATCGCCAGCAGCAGGGAAGTCTTCTTCATTTTTTTGAGTCTCCAAAAAGCAGGGAATCGATGCCGTCGCACAGGCAATGCAGCACCAGCAGGTGCACCTCCTGGATGCGCATGGTGCGCGCGTGCGGGACGCAAACATGCACGTCGCCGGCGCCCAGCACTGCCGCCATCTTGCCGCCGCCGTTGCCGCTTAGAGCCACGATGTGCACGCCGAGTTCCCGCGCCGCGCGCATTGCCGCGACCACGTTGGCGGAATTGCCCGACGTCGAGATTGCCAGCAGCACGTCGCCCTTGCGGCCGAGCGCGCGCAGCTGCTTCTCGAACACCTGCTCGTAGCTGTAGTCGTTGCCGATCGACGTGAGCGCGGACGAGTCGGTGGTCAGCGCCAGGCCGGCCAGCGGCGGCCGCTCGCGCTCGAAGCGGTTCACCAGCTCCGCGGCGAAATGCTGCGCGTCCGCGGCCGAGCCGCCGTTGCCGCAGGAAAGGATCTTGCCGCCCCCCTTGAGCGAGGCGGACATGAGACTGATGGCGCGAGCGATCGGCGCTGACAGCACCCTGGCGGCATCGGCTTTCAGTTTCGCGCTGTCGGCAAAATGCGACGCCACCTGCGCTTGCAGCGACGCGCTCTGCGCGGCGTGTTCCGCAGCATTTCCCATCACAGGGATTTTACTCGATGTAAACCTCGAACTCGATCCGGCGCGCGGGATTCGGATGCTGCGCTAGGAGGCTGACGCGCGCCCGCAGCGGCGTGCCGCGGTCCAGGCCCCAGGCGATCGAAGCGTTTTCCCGCCGCGGCACGTAGCCGAGCTTGCGGCCGCGCCATTCGACGCGCACCGCGTTCGGGTCATGGGGATTGTCCGCCTCCCGCACCAGGTCGAGCGCGTCGCCGATCTTCAGCATGGGCATGACGGCCGCCGCGTCCGCGTAGCGAAAACCCGCCAGCGGCGAACTCTGCACCAGAAACTGCACGTCCTGGCCCAGCGCGGGCAACGCCAGCAGCGAGAGCAGGCTAAGCAGCGAACGCATTGCGGATCCAGCGAATCCGCCCGGCATCGAGCGCGTCCAGCAGCAGCACGTCGAATCTGCAATCGGCGTCCGGCCGCCGCATCAGGTAGAGCCGCGCCGCGGCGATGAGCCGGGCCTGCTTGGCGGCGGTGACGCTTTCGGCGGCGCCGCCAAAGCGTTCGTCGCTGCGGTAGCGCACTTCGGCGAAGACCAGCGTGCCGCCCTCCTCGGCCACCAGGTCGATTTCGCCGTGCCGGCAGCGCCAGTTGCGCGCCAGCACCCGCAGGCCCGCCGTGCGCAGGTGTTCCGCGCACAGGTCCTCGGCTCGCGCGCCGGCCCGGTTCATGGCAGGCTTAACGAACCGAAGCCGCGTAAGGTTGACCCGTGCCAGGAACGCTCTATGTCGTCGCCACGCCCATCGGCAATCTCGCCGATTCCAGCCCCCGCTCCATCGAGACCCTGCGCGCGGCGGACATCGTCGCCTGCGAGGACACACGCACCTCGCGCACCCTGCTCGCGCACCACGGCATCGCTGCGCACACCGTGGCGCTGCACACCCACAACGAGCGCGAGGCGGGAGAAAAGCTGCTGCGCGCGCTGCGCGAAGGCAGCAATGTCGCGCTGGTGAGCGATGCCGGCACCCCCGGCATCTCCGACCCGGGCGCGCTGCTGGTGGCCGCCGCGCACCGCGAAGGCCTGCGCGTGGTCGCGCTGCCGGGGCCGAGCGCGGCCATCGCCGCGTATTCCGCGTCCGGTTTCGTCTCGGACCGCTTCGTGTTCGCCGGTTTCCTTCCCGCCCAGCGCAAGAAGGCGCTCGACGGCCTCGACCTGCCGTGGCCGGTGATCTTCTACGAGGCGCCGCACCGCGTGCTCGAAATGGTGGAGGCGCTGCTCGCGCGCTTCGGACCGGCGCGCGAGCTGGTGGTGGCGCGCGAAATCAGCAAGAAATTCGAGGAAATCGCGCGCATGACGCTGGCGGCCGCGCCCGCCTGGCTCGCGGCCGGGCCGCACCGCCAGCAGGGGGAGTTCGTCCTGGTGCTGGGCCCCGGGGAGGAGAAGCCCGCGGGACGGGCGGACGCCGAGCGGGTTCTCAGCATCCTGCTCGAGCGGCTGCCGGCGAGCGAGGCGGCAAAACTCGCGGCGAAGATCACTGGTTTGCCCAAGAAAGAGCTGTATGCGTCCGCCATAAAGCGATCGAAGTAAAGTGCGGACGACGTAAAATCCGCCTCATGGACCGGATCACCATCACGCGCCCGGACGACTGGCACCTGCACCTGCGCGACGGGGCGGCGATGGCCTCGGTGCTGGCCGATACGGCGCTGCGCTTCGGGCGCGCGATCG
>CAZPNH010000012.1:0-12996 GCA_964587635.1 uncultured Bordetella sp. | reverse complement strand
GTCTTCGTAGCCGGCGTCGGCGTGGCGCATCACGCCGGTGGCAGGGTCGTTCCAGAGCACGCGCTTGAGGCGCTCATCGGCCTCCTCGGTGCCGTCGCAGACGATCACCATGCCCGAGTGCTGCGAGTAGCCCATGCCGACGCCGCCGCCGTGGTGGAACGACACCCAGGTCGCTCCCGACGCGGTATTCAGCATCAGGTTGAGCAGCGCCCAGTCGGATACCGCGTCCGAGCCGTCCTTCATGGACTCGGTCTCGCGGTTCGGGCTCGCCACCGAGCCCGCGTCCAGGTGATCGCGGCCGATCACCACCGGCGCCTTCAGTTCGCCCCTGCGCACCATGTCGTTGAAGGCGAGACCGGCGAGGTGCCGCTGGCCCAGGCCGATCCAGCAGATGCGCGCCGGCAGGCCCTGGAACTTGATGCGCTTGGCCGCCATGTCGAGCCAATTGATTAGATTTCGATCATCAGAAAACAACCCCCGCATTTTGTCATCGGTTTTTCTAATGTCTTCCGGATCGCCGGAGAGCGCGGCCCAGCGGAAGGGTCCCTTGCCGGTGCAGAACAGCGGCCGTACATACGCCGGCACGAATCCGGGGAAGTCGAAGGCGTTCTTTACGCCCGCGTCCTTCGCTTCCTGGCGAATGTTGTTGCCGTAGTCCACGCAGGGAATGCCCAGCGCCTGGAAGCCGAGGATGGCGCGCACGTGGTTGGCGATGGCTTCGCGCGCCGAGAGGGCGACTTCCTCCGGATCCTTCCTGCGCAGGTCGCGCCAGCGCTCGAGCGACCAGTGCTCGGGCAGGTAGCCGTTCGACGGGTCGTGCGCCGAGGTCTGGTCGGTGACGAGCGAAGGGCGGAAGCGCGTCGTCTTCGCGAGTTCCAGTAATTTCGGCATCAGTCCGGCCGCATTTCCGAGCAGCCCGACGGATACCGGCCGGGTGGATTCCGAAAGAATTTTCATTGCCTCTTCGACAGAGGAGGCTTTTTTGTCCAGGTACCCGCTCTTCAATCGCATTTCGATCCGGGTAGGGTCGCACTCAATCGCCAGCATCGAGGCGCCGGCCATGGTCGCGGCAAGCGGCTGCGCGCCGCCCATGCCGCCCAGGCCGGCGGTGAGGATCCATTTGCCCGACCAGTCGCCCTGGTAGTGCTGCCGTCCCGCTTCGGCGAAGGTCTCGTAGGTGCCCTGCACGATGCCCTGGCTGCCGATGTAGATCCACGAGCCGGCGGTCATCTGGCCGTACATCATCAGGCCCTTGCGGTCGAGCTCGTTGAAATGCTCCCAGGTGGCCCAGTGCGGCACTAGGTTGGAATTGGCGATCAGCACCCGTGGCGCGTCCGGATGGGTCTTGAACACGCCGACGGGTTTGCCGGATTGGATCAGGAGACTTTCGTCGTTCTCCAGTTTCCTGAGAGAGGAAACGATCTGGTCGAAGCACGCCCAATTCCTCGCGGCTTTGCCTATCCCACCATAAACCACCAGGTCTTCCGGGCGCTCGGCGACCTCCGGATCCAGGTTGTTCATGAGCATGCGCAGCGGCGCTTCGGTGAGCCAGCTCTTGGCCGAGAGCTGCGTGCCGCGCGCGGCTCGGACGGTGCGGGGACCGGAGGATGTGGTCATGGGCGGAATGATATGCTGCCCGCATGACGACCGAACGCAACAAGCAGCTGGCCACGGAATTTTTTACCCTCCTCGGTGCCGGCGACATCGCCGGCGCGCTCGACCGCACCACCGACGACCTCAGCTACTGGATCGCCGGCAAGCCCGGCGCCATTCCCACCTGCGGCACCAAGGACAAGAAGCAGATGGCGCGGCTGTTCGAGGCCATGCTTTCGGCGCTCGAGGTGGGGCTGCCGATGACGGTGAAGGGCGCCACGGCCGAGGGCGACCGCGTGGCGCTGGAACTGGAGAGCCGGGGACGGCTGAAGAACGGCCGCGTCTACAACAACGAGTACCACATCCTGCTCAGGTTCCGCGACGGCAAAATCTGCGCGGTGCGCGAATACCTAGACACGCAGCATGTGCATGACACCTGGTTCCGCCCGGAGACGGCGGCCGCCTAGCCCCAGACCCGCCGCGCGGTCTCCACCATCACCTCGAGCTTCCGCCACTGCTCGTCTTCGCCGAGCAGGTTGCCGCCGATGCCGGAGGCGAAGCCGCATTGCGGGCTGAGCGCCAGCTGGTCGATTGGCAGGAAGCGCGCGGCATCGTCGATGCGCTTGCGCAGTTCGTCCACGCTTTCGATCCGGCCTGTCTTGGTCGTGATCAATCCCAGGACCGCGGTCACTCCCTTGGGCACGTAGCGCAGCGGCTCGAAGCCGCCGGCGCGCTCGGTGTCGTATTCGAGCAGCAGGCGGTCGAATTTCAGGCCGCCGAACAAGCGCTCGGCGATCGGGTCGTACTTGCCTTCGCGGTGCCACATGCTGGCGCGGTTGCCGCGGCAGATGTGCAGCCCGAAGACAGCGTTGCCCCTGAAGCCCTCGATCACCGCGTTGTCGGCGGCGATGGCGCGTTCCAATCGCTTCATCGGGTCATCGCCGCGCTCCTGCATGCGCGCGAGCGTCGCCGGGTCCACGTAGCCGGTGTAGCTCGGCTCGTCGAGCTGCACATAGCCACAAGCGGCGCCGACCAGCTCGCCGATCATGCGGCGCTGAATAGCCACTACGTCCGCGAGAAACGCGTCTGCATCCGCGTAGTAGGGCTTGGAGCCCGCGATGTCGCACATCTGCGCGACCCGGTCCGGCCCCATGAGGGTGATCTTGGAATTTTTCGTTTGTTTTAAAAATGCATATTCTTCAAGAGGAAAATTCCTGACCAATTGCAGTTTCCCGGTCGCCGGCACCTGGAAGGTGAGCACCGCGTCGTCGCCCTTCCGGAAGGGCATTTCATGCGCCGCCTTGTCGCCCGGATTGGCGAGCAGCTTCTTCCATGAGCCGCTCCACAGGTCCCAGCCCGACACTTCGGAGAAGCTCACCTGCCAGTTGAGGCGCCGGAACTCGCCGTCGGTGACCACCGGCAGCCCGATGGCCTCCTGCTTTGCGACCACCGCGCGGATCGCCCCGTCCTGCGCGTCGCGCAGCGCGCCGGCATCGATCCTGCCGAGGGCATGATCGCGAAAGGCCTGCTTGAGGGATTCCGGGCGCAGCAGGCTGCCGACCTGGTCCACGCGTTGACGCGATACGTCCATGCACGGTAGTTTGCCTCATGCGCAGCTTCTTCCGGCATGACGGTCCGACCTGGCTGGTGGCCGTTTCGCTCTACGGCAGCTGGGCCGCGCTGATCTGGTTCCACGCCGCCTTGCCCTGGTGGCTGTGGTCGCCGGCGGGCGCCTATATCGTCGCCTGGCATTTCTCGCTGCAGCACGAGGCGATCCACTCCTTCCTGTCGGCGCCGAAATGGCTGCGCTGGACGGTGGTACTGCCGCCGCTAGGGCTTTGGCTGCCGTTCCCGTTCTATTTCGAGGCGCACCGCAAGCACCACCAGAACACCCATCTCACGGTGCCCGGCGTGGATACCGAGTCCTTCTACGTGCGCCGCGAAGACTGGGCGGCGATGGGTCCGTTCATGAAAGCAGCGCGTATCGCCAACCAGACGCTCGCGGGCAGGGTGCTGGTCGGGCCGCTGCTGCGGCTCTACAAGCTGGTGACGGGGGAAAGCGCGCGCCTGCACGCGGGCGATTTCTCGCACATCCCGCACTGGATCGTGCATGTGATCCTGGTCGCGGCACTCTTCTGGTACATCTCGGGCGTGGCGGGCATGCCCTGGTGGCAGTACGTGGTGGGGATCGCCTGGCCCGCTTTTGGCTTGGGATGGATACGGTCGTTCATCGAGCATCGCTACGGCGAGCGCCCGGGCCAGCGCACCGCGATCACCGAATCCAACGCTTTCTGGGGCCTGCTGTTCCTGAACAACAACCTGCACGCGGTGCACCACCTGTTCCCGAAAATGCCGTGGTGGGAAATTCCGGGATACTGGCGCGCCAACCGCGACCGGATCCTCGCCCACAACGGCGGCTACTATTTCCGCGGCTACGGCGAAATCGCCGGCAAGTGGCTGCTTAAACCCGTGTTCCTGCCTCCCCATCCCAAGGAGAATTTTTCATGAAGCGCTGGCTGATAGCGGTTGTCCTCGCGGCACTCGTGCCGGTGGTGCAGGCACAGGAGGCCTATCCCAACAGGATCATCCACATCATCGTGCCGTATCCGGCCGGCGGCATCGCCGACAAAATTGCGCGCGAAGTGGCGCAGGAGCTGGGCAAGCGCATGGGGCAGAATGCGATCGTCGAGAACCGCTCCGGCGCCGCGGGCAATGTCGGCATGGACTACGCCTCCAAGCAGCCGGCCGACGGCTATACGCTGGTGCTTGCGCCGGCCAGCAACCTGACGGTGAACGATGTCCTGTTCAAGAACCTCACCTACGACATCCACAAGGACTTCGCGCCGATCTCGCTGCTGATCCTCACGCCGCAGGTGCTGGTGGCGAATCCGGGCGTGGGCGTGAAGACCATGAAGGAGACGGTGGCGTTCATCAAGGCCAACCCGGAAAAGGCCAACTACGGCTCGCCGGGCATCGGCAGCTTCTCGCATCTGGCCGGCGAGATGCTCGGCTTCGAGGCCGGGGTGAAGATGCTGCACGTGCCCTACCAGGGCCAGGCGCCCGCGGTGACGGACCTGCTCGCGGGAACGATCCGCTTCATGTTCGTCGAGGTCATCACCGGCGCGCCGCATATCAAGGCGGGCAAATTCACTCCGATCGCCATCGCCAACCCGACGCGCGCGCCCTGGCTGCCGGACGTGCCGACCATGGGCGAAGCGGGCTACCCGAATATCCAGGTGGCTTCGTGGTACGGCCTGATTGCGCGCTCGGGCACGCCGGGACCGGTGATGGCCCGGCTCGTCAAGGAGGTGCGCGACATCATGCATTCCGACGACATGAGGAAGCGCTACGACGACATCGGCGCCTACACGGTCGGCAGCTCGCCCGAGGAGTTCGACGTGTACATCCGCTCGGAAACGGTGAAGTGGGTAGGATTGGTCCGAAAGGTCGGCATTCAGCCGCAATAAGGGAGGGGGTCATGAAACGATTGCTCGCAGTATCGCTGCTCGCCTGCGCGGGAATCGCTTTTCCGGCCGCGGCGCAGGAATGGCCCACGCGTCCGGTCCGGTTCATCGTGCCCTGGCCCGCAGGCGGCCTGAACGACCTGCTCGCCCGCACGTACAACGATCGCGTCTCCAGGGCGCTCGGTCAGGCCATCGTCAACGACTTCAAGGCCGGGGCCGGCGGCCGGGTCGGCGTCGCGGAACTCGCGCGCGCCGCGCCCGACGGCTACACCATCGGCATGGGCAATCTCGGGCCGCTGACGATCTTCCCCAATCTGTACAAGAACCTGTCCTACGATGCGAAAAAGGACTTCGTGCCGATCACGATGTTCGCCGCTTCGCCGCTGGTGCTCGTAACGTCGATCGCGCTGCCGGCGAAATCGGTCGCGGAACTGATCGGCCGCGCGAAGGCCGAGCCGGGCAAGCTGAACTACGCATCGGTGGGGGTCGGCACGGCGCAGCATCTGATATTCGAGATGTTCAGGAGGAAGGACGGCGCGGACATGGTGCACGTACCGTACAAGGGCACCAATGAATCGCTTCCGGCGCTGATGGACAATCAGGTGCAGGCGATGTTCGATACGCTGCCGCTGATGCTGCCGCAGATCAAGGCGGGCAAAATCCGCGCGATCGCGGTTACCACGCCGAAGCGGGTCGAGCAGCTGCCCGACGTTCCCACGCTGGCGGAAGCCGGCTACCCGGAAGTCGACGTGGTGACCTGGTATGCCGTGATCGCGCCCGCCGGAACGCCCAAGCCGGTGGTGGATCGCCTCTACAGGGAATACACGGCGGTTGCGCAGATGCCGGAAGTGCAGAAGTTCCTGCTCGATCAGGGGCTGGTCTACCTGCCGAACACGCAAGGCCAGTTCGCCTCGCGGATCGAAGCGGAGTCTGCGCGCTGGGCGCAGATCATCCGCGAGCAGAAAATCACGGTCGACCAATGAACGCGCCGCACGGACGGCCGGTCACCGACCGCAGCGCGTGGATCGGCGAGGACCTCGCGCGGCGCACGGACGAATGGATCCATCGCCTGACCACCCGGGAAATCGCGGAGCTGGAGGCGGCGGCGAAGGAAGTGAAGGGCAGGCCCCTCCACCTGCTGGAGCGCAGGGACTTCAACCTGCCGGCGCTCGACCGATCGCTCGAGCGAATCGCGAAGGAAGTCGACACCGGCCTTGGCCTGCAGCTCATCCGCGGCTTTCCCGCCGAACAGCTCGGCGACGATGCGGCGGCGGCCGCGCTCTGGGCCGTGGGCACGCGCCTCGGCCGCGTCATCACCCAGAACGCCTACGGCGATCTCGTCGGCCATGTGCGCGACCTCGGCCGCAAGCTCGGCGAAAAGGACGTGCGCGGCTACGACACCAACTCGGAGCTGCGCTTCCACAACGACGAATGCGACATCATCGCACTGATGTGCCTGCGACCGGCGAAGTCGGGTGGCCTGTCTTCCATCGCCAGCTCGGCGTCGGTGTTCAACAGGCTGCTGGCGACGAAGCCGGAGGTGCTGCCGAAGCTATTCGCCGGATACACCTTCTCGCTGATGGGCGAGCATCGCGAAGGCGTCAGTCCCGTGTCCGACCACCTGATCCCGATTTTCAGTTGGCACGCCGACCGCATGTCCTGCCGCTACACCATCAATACCGTACTCCAGGCATCCAAGTACACCGGCGTGGAATTGACCGAGGAGGAGCGCGCCACCCTGTTCGCGCCGCTGGAGGCCGCGCGCGCGCCGGGCTTGTGCATCAACTTCGAGCTCGAGCCGGGCGACATCCAGCTCGCCAACAACCTCGCAGTGCTGCACCAGCGCACGGCCTACGAGGATTACGACGAGCCGGAGAGAAAGCGGCACTTGCTCAGGCTCTGGCTCGCTTCGCACCATCCGCGGGCGCTCGCGCCCGAGTTCGAGGAACGGTTCAATGGCGGCTGGTCTTTCCGGCGCGGCATTCCGGTCACCAAGGTTCGCAGCGCCGCCTGAGCTAGAATCGTTTCTTCGCAACCGGGGGAATGCAATGAAAAAGCTGCTATGCATGCTCGCCGCCGTCGCGCTGGCGGGCGCCGCACAGGCGCAGGAGAAAGTCACGCTCGGCATGAGCGGATGGACCGGCTTCCAGCCGCTCAAGCTCGCCGAGCTGGCCGGCATCTTCAAGAAGAACGGCGTCGACATCGAGATCCGCTTCATTCCGCCGGTGCAGCGCTCGGCGGCCATCGCCGCGGGCGCGCTGAATGCGGCCGCCACCACGGTGGACCAGCACATCGTCTGGACGTCGGCGGGCATCGACACGGTGCAGGTGGCGCTGATCGACAAGTCGAGCGGCGGCGACGGCCTCGCGGTGCGCAACAACATCAATTCCGTCAAGGAACTGAAGGGCAAGACCATCAACGTGGACGGCCCCGGCACCGTGCAGCATTTCATGCTGTCGTACATCCTCGAAAAGAACGGGCTGTCCATCCAGGACGTGATCCGCGTGACGCTGGGCGCGCAGCCCGCGGCGCAGGCCTTTGTTGCCGGGCAGAACGACGCGGCGCTGACCTACGAGCCCTATCTTTCGACCATCCGCGCCAAGCCCGAGGCCGGCAAGATCCTGGTCACCTCGAAGGACTACCCGGTGGTCATCGACGTGCTGGTGTTCACGCGCGACTTCGTCGCCAAGAACCCCAAGGTGGTGAAGGCGACCGTGGACAGCTTCTTCGAGGCGCTCGACATGATCAAGAAGGAACCCGCCAAGGCCTACGAAATGATGGGCAGCGTGGTGAAGCAACCGGGCGAGGCTTTCGCCAAATCGGCGGCGTTCATCACCTGGCAGGACCGCGACATGAACAAGGCCTACTACGCGAAGGAACACCAGCAGTTCACCGATTTCGCGGTGCGCGTGCTGAAATTCAACCGCGTGATCCAGAAGGAGCCGAAAGCCAAAGACATGGTGAACCTCGGTTTCCTGTAAAGCAGTTCGGCGTTGTTTGAGCCGCTGAAGCCGGTCTCGCGCGGCGCCCGGGTTTTCCTCGGCGCCGCGTTTTTCGTCGCATTCATCGCCGCGTGGGCCATCGCCACCTTCGGCGGGCTGATCGACGGCATGTTCCTGAAGGACCCGGTCTACACCCTGAAGATCGGCATCGAGCTGTTCACCGAGTTCGGCTTCATCAAGGATGTGGGCGTCACCATCTGGCGCGTGGTCGGCGGGTTCGTGCTCGCCGCGCTGGTGGCGGTGCCGCTCGGGATCCTCATGGGCGCTTTCAAATCGGTGGAGGCTTTCCTCGAGCCCTTCGTGTCCTTCGCGCGCTACCTGCCGGCCTCCGCCTTCATTCCGCTGCTGATCCTCTGGGCCGGCGTCGGCGAGGCGCAGAAGCTGCTGCTGATTTTCATCGGCTCGGTGTTCCAGATCGTCCTCATGGTGTCGGTGATCGTGGGGACCACGCGGCGCGACCTAATCGAGGCGGCCTACACGCTGGGCGCCGATTCGGGCGGCATCGTGCGGCGCGTGATGCTGCCGGGCGCCGCGCCGCAGATCGCCGAGACCCTGCGCCTCGTCCTCGGTTGGGCTTGGACCTATGTCATCGTCGCCGAGCTGATCGGCTCGGAGTCCGGCATCGGCCACATGATCATGGACAGCCAGCGCCTGCTCGACACCGGGCAGATGATCTTCGGCATTGTCTGCATCGGCGTCATCGGCCTCGCGTCGGATTTCGCATTCAAGTGGGCCAACCAGCGGCTCTACCCATGGGCCTTCTGAGCATTGAATCGGTTTCCAAGGAATTCCCCGGCGTGCGCGGAGGAGTTCCGACGCAGGCACTGCAGAAAACCGATCTCACCGTCGACGACAATGATTTCATCACCATCCTCGGCCCCTCGGGCTGCGGCAAGTCCACGCTGCTGCGCATCGTCGCCGGCCTCGAGCAGCCGAGCACCGGGCGCGTGCTGCTGGACGGCGTGCCGGTGTCGCGCCCGGGCCCGGACCGCGGCATGGTGTTCCAGTCCTACACGCTGTTTCCCTGGCTCACGGTGCGCGACAACATCCGCTTCGGGGCACGCGCCATGGACGCGAAGGCGGACGAACTCATCGGCAAGGTGGGACTACGCGGCTTCGAGAACCACTATCCGAAAATGCTCTCGGGCGGCATGCAGCAGCGCACCGCGCTTGCCCGCGCGCTCGCCAACGATCCCAAGATCCTGCTGCTGGACGAGCCCTTCGGCGCGCTCGACAACCAGACGCGCGCGCTGATGCAGGAGCTGCTGCTGGGCGTCTGGGAGGCGGACCGCAAGACGGTGCTGTTCGTCACGCACGACATCGACGAGGCGATATTCATGGCCAACCGCGTCGCGGTGATGTCGGCGCGCCCCGGGCGCATCAAGGCGACGCTGGACATCGACCTGCCGCATCCGCGCCACTACACCATGAAGACCGGGCCGGAGTTTTCGCGCTACAAAGCGGAGATCACGGAGCAAATTCGCGTCGAGTCTATCAAGGCAGTCGAGATGGGTGCGGCGTGAGCGAGATTTCGCTCCACTATCTGAACTACCCGGACGTGCAGGCGCTCGCCATGACCGACGCCGAAATTGTCGGCGCGGTGGAGCAGGGCCTGCTCGCACAGGGCAGCGGCGAGGCGGTGATCGAGCCGCGCATGCATCTCGTGCCCGAGAAGGACTATCCGGGTCACTTCAACGTGCTGCGCGGCTACATCCGGCCGCTTGCGCTCGCCGGGGTCAAGGTGGTGGGCGATTTCTACCGCAATTACGAGCACGGCCTGCCTTCCGAGCTTGCGCTGCTCAATCTCATGGATCCGAAGACCGGCGCGCCGGTGGCGATCATCGACGCTTCCGACATCACCGACATGCGCACCGGCGCGGTGACGGCGATCGGCGCGAAACACCTGGCGCGGAAAAACTCGAAAGTACTCGGCCACATCGGTGCGCGCGGCACTTCCTACTGGAACGTGCGGCTGCTGGATTCCATTTTCCATTTCGACGAGATCCGCGTGCATTCGCGCCGGCCCGAGAGCCGCAACGCCTTCGGCGCCGAACTCGAAAAGGATCTGAAGAAAAAAATCGTCGTCACGGAGGACTGGGAATCCTGCGTCAGGGGCGCCGACATCGTGGTCGAGGCCTCGCGCCTGGAAAAGCCAGAGCCG
This sequence comes from uncultured Bordetella sp., assembly GCA_964587635.1. GTDB lineage: Bacteria > Pseudomonadota > Gammaproteobacteria > Burkholderiales > SG8-39 > RBG-16-66-20. Next base: position 2,776 of record CAZPNH010000012.1, on the reverse strand, counting down.
CTGCTCAAGACCGCCTGGATCAAGAAGGGCGCCTGCGTGATTCCCTACGGCACCATGAGCGCGGTGGAGCTCTCGCTGACCGACATCATGGACAAGATGGTGATGGACGACTGGGGGCAGGCGAGGTCGGGTCCCTTCGGCGCGCTGCGCGCGCATGTGGATGCGGGGCGGCTGTCGGAGAAGAACCTGCACGCGGAACTGGGCCAGATCGTCGCCGGGTTCAAGCCCGGGCGCGAGCGCGAGGACGAGACCAACCTTTTCTGGCACCGCGGCCTGTCGCTGTCCGATATCGCGCTCGGCGCCGCCATGCTGGAAAAGGCGAAGCGCCTCGGCATCGGCCAGACCCTGCGCTATCGATGATCCGCAGTGCTCATTGCTAATGCCAGGATGTACTCGGCCACGCCGCAGGTAAAAGCGGCCTGGAAGCGGGTGCTGGCCTGGAGCCTCGGGCGCGCGGAACTCGCTTGGGAGTTGCTCGACTACGATGCGCCGGCCCCGCTGGAGGCGCTGTGGGCGCGCGGCGACCTGGGCGCGGCCATGATGTGCGGCCTGCCGTATTCGCAGCGCCGGCCGTGCGCGCGGATCGTCGCGGCGCCCGTGCCTTCGCCCGCGCGCTACGAGGGGAAACCGGTCTACTTCACCGACATCGCGGTGCACGCGGATTCGCCGCACGCCCGGCTGGAAGATACCTTCGGCGGCGTGGTCGGCTACACGCTGGAGGATTCGATGTCGGGCTGCGTCGCGCTGCGCCGCCACCTGCGCCCGTACCGCGCGGCGCACGGCAAGGCGCTCTACAAGGCCGCGGTCGGCGGGCTGGTCAACGCGCGGCAGGTGATCGAGGCGCTGGCGACGGGGAAAATCGACGTGGGTCCTCTGGATGGCTACTACCACGACCTGCTGCGCCGGAACGAGCCGCAAACCGCGGCGCAGGTAAAGGTGATCGCAGTCACCGAGGCGGCGCCGATCCCGCCGCTGGTGGCGACCGCTGCGCTCGAGGACGGCGAACTGGAGCGCATGCGCTCCGCGCTGCTGCAGGCAGGCGATGCGCCGGAACTTGCCGCGGAGCGCGAGGTCCTATTGCTGAAGCGATTCGCGGTGCCGGAGGAATCGGACTACCGCATTTTCGATCGCATCCTCGACGAAGCGCGGCAGTTTCCCGATCCCTGGTAAGTGGAGATGTGCGGATGAAATCGCTGGGCGCAAAACCGCAGGGCGCGCGGCTCGAACGCATCAAGGCGTCACCGCTCTGGACCGGCGAGCGGTTCGGCAACCTGCATCCGGTCATCCCCGGGCTGCGCGATCCGGCGGTGGCCATGCCGACGATCAGTGAGTTCATCTGCGGCGGCGAGCGGCGCGTGCCGCGCGGGCCGCTGCCTTCCATGAACCCTCTCGAAGCCTGGGCGAGGCCGCCCGCCAGCGGGCTGCGCGCCACCTGGCTCGGCCACTCCACGGTACTCCTGGAGATCGACGGCCTGCGCGTGCTGACCGATCCGGTCTGGGGACCGCGCGCCTCGCCGACGCGGCTCGCCGGTCCCAAGCGCTTCCAGCCGGTGCCGATTCCGCTGCGCGCGCTGCCGCCGGTGGACCTCGTGCTCGTGTCGCACGACCACTACGATCATCTCGATTACCCGACCATCCGGGAACTCGCCAGGCGCGACGTGCAGTTCGTGACCTCGCTGGGCGTCGGCGCGCACCTCGAAACCTGGGGCGTGCGGCCCGAACGCATCGTCGAACTCGACTGGTGGGAATCGCACCGGTTGCCGAACACGGGTCTCAGCGTGACCGCCGCGCCCTCGCAGCACTTTTCAGGGCGCGGCCTCAAGGACCGCAACGCGACCCTGTGGTCCTCGCTCGCCATCCGCTCGCAGCGGCACGCCGTGTTCTTCAGCGGCGATACCGGCCTCACGACCGAATATCAGACGATTGGCGAGCGCCTCGGGCCCTTTGATCTCGTCATGCTGGAGGTGGGCGCCTTCCATCCCGCCTGGGGCGACATCCACCTCGGGCCGGAGAACGCGCTCAAGGCGCTGGCGCTGCTCGGCGGCGGCCCCTTTCTTCCCATCCACTGGGGCACGTTCAGCCTGGCGATGCACGCCTGGGACCAGCCTGCCGAGAAATTGCTGGAACTTGGACCAAAGACGGGCGTTCGGCTGGTGATGCCGCGCCTCGGCGAAGCGGTCGAGCCGGCGCACGCGGAGAAAGCCGAACCGTGGTGGCGCAGCGTGGACGGGCGGGAGCCGGAACCGCGCACGCCCCCGGAGACGGCGCTGCCGAGGGCGATGCCCTGGCCGCTCGACTAGTTATTTGCCCAGGCCGAGACGCTTGGCGCCCTCGGTGTAGAGCCTGATCTTGTCCTTCATGAAGGCGTCCATTTCCTCGACGCCGACGTTGACCAGCTCGAAGCCGCTCTTCAAGCCGAGCTCTTTCATTTCCGGATCGGTGTTGAGCGCGCGCCAGAGGTCGGACAGGCGTTTCTTCACGTCGGCCGGCGTGGACTTCGGCACGCCGATGCCGCGGTAGGTGCCGTCCACCCAATCGATGCCCAGTTCCCTGAACGTCGGCACATCCGGCAGCAGCGGATGGCGTTTTTCCATCGCCACCACGAGCGCGCGTACCTTGCCCTTGTTGTTCACGGGGAACGCGGTATTCGACCAGGCGCCGCTGACGTGGCCGCCGATCACCGCGATGGACATGTCGCCCGTGCCCTTGTACGGGATATAAGTGGTCTGGGTGCCGAAAATCGCGTTCAGGCGCTCATGCGCCGCGTGGTTTGCCG
>CAZPNH010000011.1:4047-13117 GCA_964587635.1 uncultured Bordetella sp. | reverse complement strand
GCCCTCGAACACGCCGGTATCGTCCTGGGTGTTGTAGCGCAGGCGCGGGCCGAAGAACCGCTCGACCCCCCGCTGCATCCGCACGCCGTCATTGGCCTCGATGCGGCCGAATTCCTGGTTGTAGCGCAGGTATTCGCTGTAGATCGTCAGGTCCTCGCGCTTGAACTCGACCTGGCCGCGCGCCGTGACCTCGAGCTCGGAGACGCCCTCCATGCTCTGGGCGTCGATGGTGGTCGGCCCTTTCGGCTTGGGCGCCGCCGGCGTGGCGGAAGAAGCGGGCGCGGGCGTCTGCGCCCAGGCGCACTGGGCGCCGGACAGCAGAAATATCAGCGTGGCGAGTCGCGCCGGACGGTGCTGCATGAGGGAGAGCATTTAGGCGCGTTTTTTAAGAATGAAAAGTGTCATAATTCCGCGCACTTCGCAATGGATTTCAGGCTTGCCGCGCTCGAACGTTGGATCGGCGCACACTTCCCGGACGTCCCTTTCACGCTGGCCCCGGCATCCGAGGACGCGAGTTTCCGGCGCTATTTCCGCGCCGGGCTCGCCGACGGACGCCAGTTCATCGCCATGGACGCGCCGCCCGAGAAGGAAAATTGCGGGCCGTTCATCCATGTCGCGGGGGTATTCGCGGCGGCGGGCGTGCATGTGCCGGCGATCCACGCGCAGGACGCGGCCAGCGGATTTTTGCTGCTGGAAGACCTCGGCAACACCACTTTTCTCGATTTTTTCGGAAAAAACGATCCGCAGGGCCCCTACGCCGCCGCCGCCGACGCGCTGATCCGCATCCAGGTTGCGAGCCGCCCCGGCGTCCTGCCCGAGTACGACCGCGCCCTGCTCGAACGGGAGCTGCGCCTGTTTCCGGACTGGTACATCGCCCGGCAACTGCGGCATGAACTGACGGCGCCCGAGCGGGCGGTACTGGAGGCGGCGTTCGAAACGCTGCTCGCCAACAATCTCGCGCAGCCCCGGGTCTTTGTGCACCGCGACTATCACTGCCGCAATCTGATGGTATGCGAGCCGCTGCCCGGCATCCTCGATTTCCAGGACGCCGTGTACGGTCCCATCACCTATGACCTGGTGTCCCTCTTCAGGGATGCCTATGTCAGCTGGAAAGAGGAGCAGGTGCTCGACTGGGTGGTGCGCTACTGGGACCGGGCGCGCAAGGCCGGCCTGCCGGTACGCGCGGATTTCGCCGAGTTCTACCGCGACTTCGAATGGATGGGCGCGCAGCGCCAGCTCAAGGTGGTCGGCATCTTCGCGCGCCTGTGCCACCGCGACGGCAAGCAGCGCTACCTGGCCGACATACCGCGGGTCCTGGGCTACCTGCTCGCCACCTGCCGGCGCTACCGCGAGCTCGCGCCGCTCGCGCAGTTGCTCGATACGCTGGCTGTGCAATGAAGGTCATGATCCTCGCCGCCGGCCGGGGCGAGCGGCTGCGGCCGCTCACCGACTCGGTCCCGAAGCCGCTGGTCGAAGTCGCGGGGCAAACCCTGCTCGGGCGCCACCTGGAGCGCCTCGCCCGCGCGGGTTTCACTCGAGCCGTGATCAACGTCTCGCATCTGGCGGACAAAATCATCGCGCGCTTCGGCGATGGCGCGTCATCCGGCCTGAAAGTCGACTGGTCGCGCGAGGCCGAGGCCCTGGAGACCGCGGGCGGCATTGCCCAGGCGCGCGCGCTGCTTGGCGACGATCCCTTCCTGCTGGTGAACGCGGACATCTGGTGCGACTACGATTTCTCGGCATTGAGGAACTTCGCGCTCGGCGCGCGCCTCTCGCACCTGGTCCTGGTGCCCAATCCGCCGCAGCACCCGGCCGGCGACTTTTCGCTCGCCGGCGGCAGCGTCGGCAACGGGCCCGCGCCGCGCTACACTTATGCGGGCATCGCGGTGATATCGCCGCGGCTGGTCGCCGGCGTCGCCGCCGGCCGGAAAGCGCAACTGGCGCCGCTGTGGCGCGCTGCCGCGGATCGCGGCGAGGTGACGGGTGAACTGTATGAAGGGCTCTGGAGCGACGTCGGGACCGCGCAACGCCTTGCCGCGCTGGCGGCGCTGCTGAAAACATCATGAAGCCGGCCGACTTCGATCCGATTCTCCACGGCGCGCGCCGCGCGCGCCTCGCGCAGGCCATGCAGGGCGGCATCGCGATCCTGCCGACCGCGCCCGAGCGCATCCGCAACCGCGACACGCACTACCCCTACCGCTTCGACAGCCACTTCTACTATCTCACCGGTTTCCCCGAGCCCGAGGCCGTGCTCCTCATCGTCGCCGGCCCGCAGCCGAAGAGCCTGCTGTTCTGCCGCGAAAAGAACGAGGAGCGCGAAACCTGGGACGGCTTCCGCTTCGGCCCGCCGGCCGCGCGCGAACGCTTCGGTTTCGACGAGGCCTATCCGATTTCGGAACTGGATGCGAAAGTCGCGCAGTTGCTGGGCGACCAGCCGGCGCTCTACTACCCGGTAGGCGCGGATGCCGAATGGGATGCGCGCGCCATGGGCTGGCTTAATGCGGTGCGCGCCAACGCGCGCGCCGGCGTCGGCGCGCCCGAGCGCGTGCAGGATGTGCGCGCCCTGATAGACGAAATGCGCCTGGTGAAGGATGGGCACGAACTGGACGTCATGCGCCGGGCGGCGGCAATATCGGCCGTCGCGCATAAAAGCGCCATCCGGGCCGCCCGGCCGGGACGCTTCGAATACGAACTCGAAGCCGAGCTGCTCTACGAATTCCGCCGCGGCGGCGCGGAGTTTCCGGCCTACTGGCCGATCGTCGCGGGCGGCGCCAATGCCTGCGTGCTGCACTACGTGTCGAACAACGCCATGCTGCGCGACGGCGACCTGGTGCTGATCGACGCGGGCTGCGAGCTGGGCGGCTACGCGTCCGACATCACGCGCTGCTTCCCGGTGGGCGCGCGCTTCTCCGCCGCGCAGCGCGAAGTCTACGAAGTGGTGCTCGCGGCGCAGGCCGCAGCGATCGCCAAAGTGCGCGCGGGCAACGCCTGGAACGAACCGCATGATGCCGCGGTGCGCGTACTGGCGCAGGGCATGCTGGATCTCAAGCTGCTGCCGGGAAGCCTCGACGAAGCGCTGGAGAAGGAGAGCTACAAGCGCTTCTACATGCACCGCACGGGCCACTGGCTGGGCCTGGACGTGCACGACGCGGGCGACTACAAGCGCGCCGGAAAATGGCGCACGCTTGCGCCCGGCATGGTGCTCACGGTGGAGCCCGGGCTGTACATCCGCGCGGCGGGCGACGTGCCCGAGCGCCTGCGCGGCATCGGCGTGCGCATCGAAGACGATGTGCTCGTCACCGAGAAAGGCTGCGAGATCATCACCGCAGCAACGCCCAAAAGCATCGCCGACATCGAGGCGCTGAAGCGCGATGCCGCCTGAAGTGTCGATCCGCGGCGCCGGTCCAGTCGGCTGCGTTCTTGCCCTGGCATTGCATCAATCCGGCAAGTCCCTCGCGCTGCAGGGCAGGAAACCTTCTGCCGGGAACCAACCGCTGAGACCCATCGCGCTGTCGCACGCCAGCCGCCTGATCCTCGAGCGGGTGGACGCCTGGCGCATGCTCTCGCCGACGCCGATAGAGACCATCCATATTTCCCAGCAGGGCGCCTTCGGCCGGACCCGCCTGAGCGCCGCCGATGCCGGCGTCCCCGCGCTGGGCTACGTCGTGGACTATGCATCTTTGCTGAGCGCTCTATTTTCCCGGGTGGAACAGTGCGGAATTCCCGTCCGCGAGGAACCCGGTGGCGCGCTGCTCGCGGTCCACTCCGAGGGAACCGCGAGCGAATTGCAGGAAAAAAGCTACGGTCAGGAAGCGATCGTGGCGCTCGTCACTACCCGGCCCGCCGCAACCGGCACCGCCTGGGAGCGCTTCACGCCGGAGGGACCGCTTGCCCTGCTGCCGCTGGCCGGGCGCTATTGCCTGGTGTGGGGCATGCCCCCGGAACGGGCACGGATGCTGTGCGATGCGCCGGAAGCGGATTTTCTCGCGGCGCTGTCGCGCGCCTTCGGCCGGCGCGCCGGGGAATTCACCGCGGCCGCCGAACGCAGCCGCACGCCGCTCGGGCTGCGCGTGCGGCCCTCGCGCGTCGGCGTACGCGAGGCCTATGTCGGCAACGCGGCGCAGACGCTGCACCCGGTCGCCGGCCAGGGAATGAATCTCGGCTTGCGCGACGCCTGGGATCTGGCGCAAGTCTTGCATGATGCGCAGGACCCGGGCGCCGCCGAGGTGCTGGCGCGCTTCGCGGCGATGCGCCGCCTGGATGCGATGGCGACCGTGCGGATCACGGATTTTCTCGCCGGCGCTTTTCTCGGCGCCCATCCGCTCACCGGACTGATGCGAGGAATTGGATTAACAGCCTTGGACACTTGCTTGCCGGCACGGCGCTTTTTTGCGCGCCGCATGATTTACGGGACCTCCGCCCTGCCCTGAGAATTACGCTGCATTGCGCGTGCGCCATGGTGTTTGAAAAACGCAACAGGACCGATGTTTTTCCGCGACAGAACGCGCTAGAATTCGCTCCCCTCGCATAACCTCCAGACACCTGTACTGATGCAACTCGGAACACACGTGTTGCGCAATGGCTTGTTCGTTGCCCCGATGGCGGGCGTCACCGACCAGCCCTTCCGCACGCTCTGCCGGCGCTTCGGCGCGGGCCTGGCGGTGTCCGAAATGGTGTCCTCGCGCCCTGAACTGCGCGGTACGCGCAAATCGCGCCTGCGCCTGGAGCATCGCGGCGAAGCGAGTCCGGTGTCGGTGCAGATCGCCGGGGCCGACCCGGCGATGATGGCGGATGCCGCCCGCTTCAACGCCGCGGAAGGCGCGCAGATCATCGACATCAACATGGGCTGCCCGGCGAAGAAGGTCTGCAACGTGGCCGCCGGCTCCGCGCTGCTGTCCGATGAAGGGCTGGTCGCGCGCATCCTGGAAGCGGTCGTGGCCGCGGTGGATGTGCCGGTGACGCTCAAGATCCGCACCGGCCCGAACCCCGCCACGCGCAATGCCCTGCGCATCGCGCGCATCGCCGAGAACGCCGGCGTGCAGCTGCTGGCGGTGCATGGCCGCACCCGCGCCTGCGGCTTTCGCGGCGAGGCCGAGTTTGAGACCGTCGCCCGGGTCAAGGCGGGCGTGCGCATCCCGGTGATCGCCAACGGCGACATCGGTACGCCGGAAGAGGCGAAGCGCGTGCTCGAGTTCACGCGCGCCGACGGCATCATGATCGGCCGCGCCGCGCACGGCCGTCCCTGGATATTCCGGGAATTCGCGCATTTCCTGGAGACCGGAAAACGCCTCGCACCGCCTTCAGCTGCGGAAATGCGCGCCATCGTGCTCGAGCACCTCCAAGGCATCTACACTCTCTACGGCGAAGAACTGGGCATGCGCGTCGCGCGCAAGCACATCGGCTGGTACACGCGCGGCCTGCCCGGCGGCGAGGCCTTCCGCCGCGAGGCCAATGCGATCGGCTCCGCCGCGGCGCAGTTCGCCGCCGTCGGTCTTTTTTTTGACGGACTGTGCAATTGAGCCGCAACACCGAACTCGCCGACGCGGTGAAGCGATCCCTGGAGCGCTACTTCAGGGACATGGACGGCGAGCAGCCGACCGCGATCTACGACATGGTGCTGAAGAACATCGAGCGGCCGCTCATCGAGACGGTGCTCGGCAAGGCCGAGGGCAACCAGAGCGCCGCCGCGGCCATGCTCGGCATCGACCGCAACACCCTGCGCAAGAAAATCCAGCAGCTGCGGATCAAGGCGTGAAAGTCAGGCGGGCGCTCGTCAGCGTCTCCGACAAGACGGGCGTGGTCGAATTCGCGCGCGCCCTCGCCGCGCTGGGCGTGCAGATCCTCTCCACCGGCGGCACCGCCAAGCTTCTCGAAAAGGAAGGCATCGCGGTAACCGAAGTGTCCGCGCACACCGGTTTCCCGGAAATGCTCGACGGGCGGGTCAAGACGCTGCACCCGAAAATCCACGGCGGCCTGCTCGCGCGGCGCGACCTGCCGGCGCACGTGGCGGCGCTGAAGGAACACGGCATCGCTCCCATCGACCTGCTGGCGGTGAACCTCTATCCCTTCGAAGCCACCGTCGCCAACCCGGGCTGCACGCTCGAGGACGCGATCGAGAACATCGACATCGGCGGGCCCGCGATGGTGCGTTCCGCGGCGAAGAACTGGAAAGACGTGGCGGTGCTCACCGATGCCTCGCAGTATGCCGGCGTGATCGAGGAACTGAAGCGCGGCGGCGAAGTGAGCGAACCCACGCGCTTCGCGCTCGCGGTCGCCGCGTTCAACCGCATCAGCTGCTACGACGCCGCAATCAGCGATTACCTTTCTTCCCTGCGGCCGGACGGCAGCCGCAGCGAGTTCCCCGCGCAGAGCAACGGCCGCTTCGTCAAGCTGCAGGACCTGCGCTACGGCGAGAATCCGCACCAGAACGCCGCGTTCTACCGCGACCTGTACCCCGCGCCGGGATCGCTCGTCATGGCGAAGCAGCTGCAGGGCAAGGAGCTGTCGTACAACAACATCGCCGATGCCGACGCGGCCTGGGAATGCGTGAAGAGCTTCGACGCGCCCGCCTGCGTCATCGTCAAGCACGCAAACCCCTGCGGCGTGGCGGTCGCCGGCAGCGCGGCCGAGGCCTACGCGAAGGCTTTTCAAACCGATCCCACCTCGGCCTTCGGCGGCATCATCGCCTTCAACGTCGCGGTCGACGGCGCCGCGGCGCAGGCGGTGGCCAAACAGTTCGTCGAAGTTCTGATCGCGCCGGCCTACAGCGACGAAGCGCTGAAAATATTCACCGCCAAGGCCAACGCGCGCGTGCTGCAGATTTCGCTCGACGGCGTCAAACGCGGCGGCACGGCGGCATGGGATCGGGGCCGCAATGCGCACGACGCGAAGCGCGTCGGCTCGGGCCTGCTTATCCAGAGCGCCGACAACCGCGAGGTGGCGCGCGGCGACCTGAAGGTCGCGACGAGAAGGCAGCCGACCGCGGCACAGGTCGACGACCTGCTGTTCGCCTGGAAGGTGGCGAAGTACGTCAAATCCAACGCGATCGTCTTCTGCCGAAACGGCGCCACGGTTGGCGTGGGCGCCGGGCAGATGAGCCGCATCGACAGTGCGCGCATCGCCGCGATCAAGGCGCTGAACGCCGGCCTGGCGATGCAAGACACGGCGGTGGCGTCGGACGCCTTCTTCCCTTTCCGCGACGGCCTGGACGCGGTCATCGACGCCGGCGCCGCGGCGGTGATCCAGCCTGGCGGCAGCCTGCGCGACGACGAGGTGATCGCCGCCGCCGACGAGCGGGGCATCGCCATGGTGTTCACCGGCGTGCGGCACTTCAGGCACTGAGATGAAGCTCCTGGTCATCGGCTCGGGCGGGCGCGAACACGCCATGGCATGGAAGCTGGCGCAAAGCCCCAAAGTGCAGAAGGTATTCGTCGCGCCGGGCAACGGCGGCACCGCGACGGAAAGCGGCCTCGAGAACCTGCCGCTGAACGACTTTTCCCAGTTGATCGATTTCTGCAGGAAAGAACAAATCTATCTGACCGTGGTCGGCCCCGAGGCGCCGCTCGCCGCCGGCGTCGTGGACGCTTTCCAGGCCGCCGGCCAGAAAATCTTCGGCCCGGTGCGCGCCGCGGCGCAGCTCGAAGCCTCCAAGGATTACGCCAAGCAGTTCATGGTGCGCCACGGCCTGCCGACGGCGAAGCACGCCACCTTCACCAGCGCTGCGGACGCCAAGGCCTACGTCGGCAAGCAGGGGGCGCCGATCGTCATCAAGGCCGACGGCCTCGCCGCGGGCAAGGGTGTGGTGGTCGCCTCCACGGTTGCGGAAGCAAACGCCGCGATAGACCTGATGCTGGTGCAGAACAAGCTCGGCGATGCCGGCGCGCGCGTCGTGGTCGAGGAATTCCTCGAGGGCGAGGAAGCGAGCTTCATCGTCATGGCCGACGGCGCGCACGCGCTGCCCCTCGCCACCAGCCAGGACCACAAGCGCCTCAAGGACGGCGACCGGGGCCCCAACACCGGCGGCATGGGCGCCTACTCGCCCGCGCCGGTGGTGACGCCGCAGCTGCATGCGCGCGTGATGCGCGAAATCATCCAGCCCGCGATCGCCGGCATGGCGAAGGACGGCACGCCCTATACCGGCTTCCTTTACGCCGGCCTGATGATCGACAAGGCCGGCAACCCGAAGACGCTGGAATTCAACTGCCGCCTGGGCGACCCGGAAACGCAGCCGATCATCCTGCGCATGAAATCCGACCTGCTGGCGCTGGTCGAGCACGCGCTGGGGGGCACGCTGAACCGCGCGTCGGTCGACTGGGACCGGCGTTCCGCCCTGGGCGTGGTGCTCGCGGCCGGCGGCTATCCCGACGAGCCGCGCAAGGGCGACGAGATCACGGGCCTGCCCAAGGCCACGGATGACTGCCGCGTATTTCATGCCGGCACCACGCTCGAGGGCAAGCGCGTGCTCACCAACGGCGGGCGGGTGCTGTGCGTCACCGCGCTCGGCGATTCACTGAAAATGGCCCGCACCCGGGTCTACGATGCCTTGGATGCCATTCGCTTCGATGGCATGCAATATCGAAAAGACATCGGTCACCGGGCTTTGAAGAAACCGTAAAGCGCGTGGACACCCGTCCCGTACGCGACTATTTCACCGCCCTGCAGGCGCGTATCGTCGCGGCGCTCGAAGCCCTGGACGGCATGCCGTTCGCGATCGACCGCTGGGAGCGCGCCGAAGGCGGCGGCGGCGCCACCTGCTACCTGGAGGAAGGCAACCTCTTCGAGCGCGGCGGCGTCGGCTTCTCGCACGTCTCCGGCAGCAAGCTGCCGCCCAGCGCCTCTGCCTCGCGCCCGGAACTCGCCGGGCAGCGCTACGAGGCGATGGGCGTGTCCGTGGTGCTGCACCCGCGCAACCCCTACTGCCCGACGGTCCACCTCAACGTGCGTTTTTTTTCCTCCGGCGCTACGTGGTGGTTCGGCGGCGGCATGGACCTCACGCCCTACTACGGCTTCGAGGAAGACGCGAAGCACTTCCACGCCACCTGCAGGCGCGCGCTGGAACCTTTCGGCGCGG